>JALYHG010000129.1 GCA_030776725.1 Actinomycetota bacterium | reverse complement strand
GTGACCACCTGCCACGTCCTGCCGCCGTCCTGTGACGTCTCGATGCCCCGTTGTGTGACCGCGACCGCCTGGTCGGATCCGTCACCGACGTACGCGACCGAGAACGCGCCGGCCCCGACGACCCGGGTGAACGTGCGGCCGCCGTCGGCTGAGCGCACCACCCCGGTCCGCCCGCCTGCCATCAACAGCGTGTCGGGGTCGGCCGGATCCACCGCCATCCCCGTGATGTCGGGCCCGAACTCGTCTCCGACCGGTGCGACCTGGGTCCACGAGTCACCGGCGTCGTCCGTGATGAACAGCCCGGCGTCGACCACGAACGCGTAGGCGGTGGTCGGTTCGGAGGGGGCCTGGGCCAGAGCATGGATGTCCAGCGACCCGAGCTCGTCGGGCCGCAGCGACTCGAACGGAGCCGTGGGGCGCGGGGCACGAGCCAGCAGGCCGTGACCGGCGACCAGGAGCGGCCCGTCAGTGCCGGGATCGATCCCGATCGCCATCGCGTCCTCGCCCTCGAGGCCGGCCTCCTCCCAGGTCAGGCCTGCGTCGTTCGAGCGCCACAGTGCCCCGTGCAGGCCCAGCAGGAGCGTGCCGTCGTCGGCTGCCCGCAGCGCGTGGACGTGGTGGGACGGCGGCAGACGCCCGACCGCCGTTCGCTCGTCGTCGCCTGCGCACCCCGTCGAGATGGCCACGGCAGCCAACCCGGCGACGAGCGCGACGATCGCTGCCCGCTGCGTCATGTGCTGACCTCCTTCACGCCGGCCTCGACCGGCGGCTCGACGACGACCTGCAGCGGCCCTGTTGGCCTCGAGCGCAGCGCACGCGGCGACCGCTACCGCAGCACCACGGCGGCGTCACGGGGCAGCTGCCCGGTGAAGGGCTGACCTTCTCCGCGACGAACCGAGGAGATATCGACCACGAACGTCGTGTCGACCTCGACCCGCCGTGGCTGGTCGGTGAAGTTGACCAGGATCGTGCGCTGGTCGTGTCCGGCCGTCCGCCGGTAGCCGACGACCCCATCGGGGGTGTCCAGAGCAGTCCAGTCCCCGACCGCCAGGGCAACGGAGCGCCGACGCGCGGCGATCAGGTCCCGGTACAGCCGCAAGATCGACGTCGCATGCTCTTGCTGGGTCTCGACGGCGTGGCGGGCCGGGCGGGGCGGCCACGGTAGCCACGGACGACCGGACCACCCGTGCGGTGGGTCAGCCGACCACGGCATCGGCGCACGACACGGGTCACGCCCCCCAGGGTCGACACGGCGGTCGGCGGGAACGTCGGCGTCGAGCAGCCCCAGCTCCTCGCCCTGGTACAGGAAGGGTGTCCCCGGCAACGTCAGCAACAGCACGGCTGCTGCACGTGCCCGCTGCAGCGAGCCGCCGTAACGCGTCCGGTGGCGTGATACGTCGTGGTTGGACAGGACCCACGTCGGCCACGCCCGCCGGCGACTGAGCGTGACGACGACCGACTCGATCGCGTCACGCCACGTCGCAGCGTCCCACGGCGCGTGCAGCGGCGAGAAGTTGAACACCAAGTTGAGCTGGTCGCCCTCGCCGTAGTACGGGGCGATCCGCTCCACGGATTCGAGGTTGACCTCTCCCACCATCATCCGGTCGCCCGGGTAGTCGTCGAGGACCTTGCGTACCCGCTTGAGCAGGTGGTGCGTCCCCGGGTGATCGTGGACGGAGACGAGGTCACGTTCGGCCAGCTCCGGTGGCTGGTCGGGAAGCGCAGGGTCCTTCCCGATCAGATGCACGACATCGGCGCGGAAACCGTCGACTCCTCGATCCAGCCAGAACCGGAGGACGCCGTGCATCGCGGTTTCGACGTCCGGGTTGGCCCAGTTCAGATCGGGCTGCTGGGGGAGGAACAGGTGCAGGTACCACTGGTCGGTGCGGTCGTCGTAGGCCCAGGCCGATCCCCCGAACGCTGCCCTCCAGTTGTTGGGTGGCCGATCCGGTGACCCCTCACGCCAGATGTACCAATCCCGCTTCCGCGAGCACCGCGACCGGCGCGACTCCACGAACCAGGGATGCTTGTCGGAGGTGTGGTTGGGCACCCAGTCGAGCAGGACCCGGATCCCGAGGTCGTGCGCGTCGCGCAGCAGCGTGTCGAAGTCGTGCATCGTTCCGAACAACGGATCGATGTCGCAGTGGTCGGACACGTCGTACCCGAAATCCGCCATCGGAGAGCGGTAGATCGGCGAGAGCCACAGCGCGTCGACCCCCAGCCACCGCAGGTACTCCAGCCGGGAACGGATCCCGGGCAGGTCACCGACGCCGTCTCCATCGGAGTCCGCGAACGATCGGGGGTAGATCTGGTAGACGACGCCCGATCGCCACCACGGCGACGTCGGTCGGACGGGCTCCTCGACGACCGTCGTCGGCGGATGGTCGGGAACGACGCTGGGCTCAGCCATCCACATCTCCCGGGCGGTCGTGTCCGTTGAGGGTAGGCACCGTGCGAACGGAGCAACGCCGGCCGCGCCGTACGGTTGGTGGCCACGGGAGCGGCATCACCAGGAGGCTGTCATGAGAAGAGCCTGGTACGAGAACGCGACGTTCTACGCCATAGACGTCGAAGCGTTCGACGACAGCGAAGGTGACGGCATCGGTGACCTGTCCGGTGTCCACGCCCGGCTCGACTACCTGGCCGCGCTCGGCGTCAACTGCATCTGGCTCCAACCGTTCTTCCCGTCTCCCAACCGCGACGCCGGGTACGACGTCACCGACTACTACAGCGTTGACCCGCGATTGGGCAACCTGGGCGACTTCGTCCGCGTCGTCCGTGACGCGGAGCAGCGTGGTATCCGCGTGATCATCGACCTGGTCGTCAACCACACGTCCCGTGAACATCTGTGGTTCCAGCAGGCGCTGGCCGACCCAACGTCGAAGTTCCGCGACTACTACATCTGGAGTGACGAGCCGGTCGCGGACCTACGGTACGGCCCGGTCTTCCCGGGGGTGCAAGACGGTCTCTGGACCTACGAGGAGAAGGTCGACGCCTACTACCTGCACTGGTTCTACGCCCACCAGCCCGACCTCAACCTCGCCAACCGGCAGGTGCGCGACGAAATCTTCAAGGTGATGGAGTTCTGGTTACAGCTCGGCGTCGCGGGGTTCCGCGTCGACGCTGCGCCGTTCATCGCGCACAAGGCGCGTTGGGCCGACCCCACCGATGACGGACTGTGGCTCATCGAACAGATGAGAGCCATCGTGGACGAGTACACGAACGAAGGCGTCCTCCTCGCCGAAGCGAACGTCGACGCCGAGGACTACATCGCGTTCTTCGGCGACGGCCGTCGCGTGAACCTGATGTTCAACTTCGTATGGAACAACGAGCTGTTCCTGGCGCTGGCTCGTGAGGACGCGGGACCGCTGCGCCGGGGACTGAACGACATGCCGGTGCCGTCGGCCGGCTGCGTCTACGTCAACTGGGCACGGAACCACGACGAGCTGGATCTCACCAAGCTGAGCGAGGACGAACGCGAGGAGGTCATGACCGCGTTCGCGCCGGAGCCGCACATGCGGGTCTACAAGCGTGGGATCCGCCGGCGTCTTCCTCCCATGCTCGGCGGTGACCGTCACCGGCTGGAGCTGGCCTACACCGCGGTGATGTCGCTGCCGGGCGCACCGATGCTGCGCTACGGCGAGGAGATCGGCATGGGCGACGACCTCTCGGCCGGGGAACGCATGTCGGTGCGGACGGTGATGCAGTGGTCATCCGACGCCGTCGCCGGTTTCACCAGTGCCGATCCGGAGACGTTCGCACGACCGGTCATCAGCGAAGGACCGTACGGGTACGAGGAGGTGAACGTCGCGGCACAGCGGATCGACCCCGGTTCCTTCCTCAACTGGATGCAACGGCTGATACGCGTGCGGCGGCAGCAGTCAGAGATCGGCTCCGGCACCTGGGAGGTTCTCGACACCGGTGTGGACGGCGTCCTGGCCATCGGCTACCGCCTGTTCGACCAGGTCGTGATCGTCGCGACGAACTTCTCGCCGCAGGCGTGCCAGGTCAAGCTCGGGATCATCACGGAGTTGGCGTTCGTCTCGGACGTGTTCGCCGATTCGGACTACCCCGCACCCGAAGGCCAGGTCTTGGCGATCGAGGGGTACGGCTACCGCTGGCTGCGGGGCCGCAGCGCCGGAAGCGGAGGCACGTCACCCGCCAGCGCCTGAACGATCTCACGTTGCTCCGCCGCCGATGTCGAGCAGAGGCTCGCCGCGCGTCTCGACACCCAGCAGCGCGACCGAGGCGGCCGCAGCGACGAACCCGACGGCGTAGACGGTCAGCGCCACCACCAGCGAGACGGGCAACAGGAACCCGCCCAGGACGGGGGCGATCGCCCCGGCGATCCGGGTCATGCCGCTGGCCCACCCCACACCGGTGGCACGGGCTTCGGTCGGGTACAGCTCAGGGGTGTAGGCGTACAGCGCTCCCCAGGCCCCCAGCGAGAAGAAGCTCATCAGCACGGCCGACGTCACGATCCACGCCGTGGTGGACACGGTGGCGAACAGGTAGGTGAAGACCCCCGCGACCGCGAGGTAGGACGCCAGGGTCGGCTTCCGTCCCCAGCGTTCGACGAGGTAGGCGGCGGAGAAGTACCCCGGGATCTGGGCGAGCGCGAGGATGAAGGTGTACTGGAAGGTGTCGAGGAACGTGAAGCCGCGGCCCACGAACACGCTCGGCAGCCACGTGAACATGCCGTAGTAGCCCAACGAGATCCCGAACCACGCGAGCCACAACATGGTGGTGCGGCGCCGGAACCGCGGCTCCCACAACGTCGCCGGCGTCGTGGCGGGGCGACCTGCGGGGACGGCTTCCTCGAGCTGGGGCACCGGGCGGTCGTTGGCTTCCGCGACCTGGGCCAGCACAGCACGTGCCTCATCCAGGCGCCCGGCAGTGGCGAGGTAGCGGGGCGACTCGGGGACCTGCGCCCGGATCCACAGCACGAGGAAAGCCGCGACCCCCGTCGAGGCCAGCAGCGGACGCCACCCGACCGTGGGGACCAGCAGCCAGGCGAGCCCCGCCGCGACGATCGTTCCCAGCGCCCAGAAGCTCTCCAGCAGCACCAGGTAGCGTCCACGCCGCTGGCTGGGCAGGAACTCGGCGAACAGCGAGAAGTCCAGCGGCAAGGCACCCCCGAGACCGAAGCCAGTGATGGCCCGTAAGATCGCCAGCCACGAGGCGTTGGGTGCCAGGGCCGACAGGGCACCGAACACCGCGAAGATCAAGACGGTCAGCTGGAAGCCGGTGCGCCGACCGATGCGGTCGGAGACGTTCCCCCAGAACCACGCCCCGACGAGCATCCCGAGGAACGTGGCGGTCACGATCAGGCTGGCCTGCAAGGAGTCCAGTCCGAACTCCCGCGTGACATCGGGGAGCGCGAAGGCGATCAGCAACACCTCCGCGGCGTCCGCGGCCCACGTGAGTCCGGCCACGAGCATGAGCTTGCGTTGGAACGGCCCGAAGCCGATCCGGTCGATCGCCTCCTGGATGGTGAAACCTGGCGCATGCGTCTCCATCGACCTCGTCCTACCACAGAGCCAAGTCCCCCGCTCGGGCGACACGGCGTGGCGCGCAGCCGCGTCACAAGGCGTCACCGCCGGACCCGCGGCCGGCCGAGCACGGCGGGATGCGTTGGCGCCAGCCAGGCGTTACACGACTCGCCCCCTCGCCAGCAGCGTCCCTGTCGGACGGCCTGAGGAACAACCGTGACCAAGTCACCGCCCGCACCGACCGATCACCGTGTCGCCGACTTCGCGGTGGAGGGCATGACGTGCGGGGCATGCGCGGCACGGGTGCAGAAGGTGCTGGCCGGCCAGCCGGGGGTGTCCGCCGCCGAGGTCAACTTCGCCACGGCCCGCGCCCGCGTCGAACTGGATCCCGCCACCGCCACGATCCCGGACCTGCGGAAGGCCGTCGAGGGCGCCGGCTACGGGCTGACCCCGGCAGCGGAGTTGTCATACGAGGTCACCGACGCCGACGACCCGGAGGACGCGGCGCGGCGCGGGTGGCTGCGGCGGGTGCTGCTGGCGTGGCCGTTGGCCGCCGTGGTGACGTACCTAGCGATGTTCTCGGGGGCGCTCGGCGAGCAGCCGGTCGCCCGCTGGACGCAGCTGGTCCTGACCACCGTGGTGCAGTTCGTGGTCGGCTGGCCGTTCCTGCGCGAGGCGGCCCGTCGCGCTCGCCGCCTCACCGCCAACATGGACACGCTGATCGCGATCGGAACGCTGGCCGCGTACAGCTATTCGGCGGTGGCGCTGGTGGCCGGGGGTGAGCTGTACTTCGAGACCGCGGCCCTGATCATCGCCTTCCTGGTCCTCGGACGCTACTTCGAGGCGCGCGCCAAGAGCCGGGCGGGGCGGGCGATCCGTGCGCTCCTCGAGCTGGGGGCCAAACAGGCGAGGGTCATCCGCGACGGCGAGGAGGTGACGGTCCCGGTCGACCAGGTCCGGGTCGGTGACCTCATGCGGGTCCGTCCCGGCGAGAAGATCCCCACGGACGGTGTCGTCGTCGACGGCGCATCAGCCGTGGACGAGTCGATGCTCACCGGCGAGTCGGTCCCCGTGGACAAGAGCCCCGGGCAGGGCGTGGCGGGCGCGACGGTGAACACGAGCGGGGCGCTCACGGTCCGCGCGACCGCGGTCGGCGCCGAGACCGCGCTGGCGCAGATCGTCGCGATGGTCGAGGAGGCGCAGGCCGGGAAGGCCCAGGTCCAGCGCCTCTCCGACCGCGTGTCGGCTGTGTTCGTACCCAGCGTCATCGGCGTGGCTGCGGTCACCTTCCTGGCCTGGTGGCTGGTGCGCGGCCAGCCCCTCGGCGGTCTGGTCGCGGCGGTGGCGGTGTTGATCATCGCCTGCCCGTGCGCGCTGGGGTTGGCGACACCGACCGCGATCATGGTCGGGACCGGCCGCGGCGCCGACCTCGGGGTGCTGATCAAGGGTGTGGAAGCGCTGGAGCGCACCCGCACCATCACCACCGTCGTGTTCGACAAGACCGGGACGTTGACCCGAGGGCAGATGTCGCTCACCGACGTTGTCCCCGCAGCGGGCGTCGACGACGCCGCGCTCCTGAGCCGCGCCGCCTCCGCCGAAGCTGACAGTGAGCACCCAGTCGGTCAGGCGATCGTGGCCGGTGCCCGCGGCCGGGGACTGCAGCTGCCTCCAGCCGCCGGGTTCGCGGCGGTGGCAGGCCAGGGTGTCCGCGCTGACGTCGATGGCGTCACCGTGTGGGTCGGTCGACGCAAGCTCGCCGCTGACGCTGGTCTGCTCGTGTCTGAGGCGTTGGAGGACGCTGCCGCCGGTCTCGAGGCACGCGGTCGCACTGCGGTGTTCGCTGGGTGGGACGGTGAGATCCGCGGCGTCCTCGCGGTGGCCGACACGCTCAAGGACGAGGCCGCCGAGGTGGTGGCGCACATGCACCGGCTCGGCCTCGAGGTCGCGATGATCACCGGCGACAACGCCCGCACCGCCCAGGCGATCGCAGATCAGGTGGGGATCGACCGGGTGCTCGCCGAGGTGCTTCCCGCCGACAAGAAGGATGAGATCCAACGCCTGCAGGCCGACGGCAAGGTGGTGGCCATGGTCGGCGACGGGGTGAACGACGCCCCCGCCTTGGTCCAGGCCGACCTGGGGATCGCCATCGGCACAGGCACCGACGTGGCGATCGAGTCCAGCGACCTGACGCTGATGCGCGGAGACCTCGACGGGGTGGTCACCGCGATCGAGCTCTCGCGGCGCACCTACCGCACCATCCTGCAGAACCTCGGCTGGGCGTTCGGGTACAACACGCTGGCGATCCCGCTGGCTGCGGTCGGTCTGCTCAACCCGGTCATCGCCGGGGCGGCGATGGCGTTCTCCAGCGTCAGCGTGGTGACGAACTCGTTGCGGCTGCGCCGCTTCGGCCGGCCCGGGAGCGGTGCGAGGCGGTGACCCCGCAGCCGGTGTCGTCGTCGGCGTGGATCCTCGACGGCCGGGCCGCACTGCACGTTCGGACGGGGACGCCCGATCGCTCACGTGCGACTGCCCGTAGTGTCTACCTAGCTGTGAGTGATCAGGGCCGGTAGCGATCCGGGTTGACCCGTGACCCGCCGGCGTGCCGCGGCGCTCACAGGGTGGGTACCTCCATGGGGTGAAGGTTGTCACGGGACCTCGGTCAAGACACCAGGCCAGACGTCAACGCGGCCTACCGTCCGATGGGCGACAAGCCGGCACACACGGTCAACGCCGTGGCGATCCCCGTTGCGACGATCGTGGCGGCCGTCGTCGTGGCGCTGGTCGTGGCCGTCGCTGAGCCGCTTCAGGGGCTGCTGCCGACGGCCGTCATCGTCTACACCGTGGCGTTCATCGCCGCTGTCCTCGTGGGGTACCTGCTGGGCGTCACCACGCGGGTCCGTCACGAGCCGCTGCTGGAGTGGATGACCCCCGGGTACTTCGTGGCAGCCCTCGGTGTGAGTCTGACCGCGGTCAGTCTGCCGAGCTTCCTACGCGACGGCGACCTGCTCAACACGGGACCGAACACGGCCGCTGCGCTGTACCTGGTGTGGCACGCGACGCTGATCGCCTTCGCGGTGGCGGCGCTGGCGCAACCTCAGCCAGCCGCCACGTGGCGACGGTGGCTCGTCGCGATCAGCGTCGGGGTGACCATCCTGGCGGCGTTGGAGCCGGCCGGGGTGCCGCTGCCTCGACTCGCGCGCGCCGATGGAACGTTCACGACCACCTACCGTGTCGCTGCGTCCGTGCTCCTGCTCGCCGCGGTCGCGGTGACCGTGGCATGGATGCGCCGGGTCGCACAGCGCGCCAGCTGGTCGGAGGCGTGGATCACCATCGGTCTGGCGTTCCTGATGTGGGATCTGGCCCTGGACGTCCTCGCTGACCGCTTCTTCGGGGCGTTGTGGTGGGCCAGCGTGCTGCTGCGGGGTGCGCAGTTCGCCGTCCCCGCCGCCGGCCTGCTCTCGCAGTACGTGAAGATGACCGAGGCGCTCGACCGTCACGAACGTTCCCTCGCGGAGCGGCTCAACCAGGAGCTCGCCTTGGCGTACACGCTGCAGCCGGGCAACACCACCGAGCGCCAAGCACGCGAGGAAGCGTTCGAGCGGGTGCGCCGCGCGCTCGACGCAGGCGACCCCGGCACCCTCTACCAACCGATCTACGACCTGCGCTCCGGCGAGCTGGTGGGCGTCGAGGCACTCAGCCGGTTCCTCACCCTGCCGAACCGCCCACCCAACGCCTGGTTCGACGACGCACACGAGGGCGGTCTCGGCCTCGAGCTGGAGGTCGCCGCGGCGCGGAAGGCGCTGAGTGCGATGGCGCAGCTGCCTCCCGACGCGTACCTCGCGGTGAACGTCTCGCCGTCGACGGTGCAGAGCGAGCGCTTCCACGACCTGATCGCCCGCTACCCCGGCGAGCGGGTCGTGCTGGAGGTCACTGAGCACGCCCCGGTGGACGACTACTCGACGCTCCACGAGTCGCTGCGCGTCCTGGCGGAGCACAGGGTGCGCCTCGCGGTGGACGACGCCGGGGCCGGGTTCGCCAGCCTCCGTCACGTGGTCCGTCTCGATCCGGCGATCATCAAGTTGGATCTCAGCCTCACGCGTGACGTCCACATCGATCCGGTGCGTCGCTCGCTGGCTCTGTCGCTGGTCACGTTCGCACACGAGAACGGCAAGCGGCTGGTCGCCGAGGGCATCGAACACTCCGAGGAGTTACGCACGCTGCAGGACCTCGGGGTCCACTGCGGACAGGGCTTCGCCCTGTGCCGGCCTTGTGACCTCCCGGTGCGCCAGGTGATGCTCTCGTCCGATCGCTCGTCTGTCATCGCCGACTAACGCCCGCGGCGGTCGGCCAGCGATCTTCGTCGCCCGTCCGGTATAGGGTCGTCACCGTGGTGCGCCCCTGGTCACCACCGGTGACGGCTGCTCCTCGGCGTCGACGGGGCCACCACGCCGCGAAGCTGCTCGAGTGGCTTGGGGAGGCAACGATGCCGATCGCTGACCGGCTCGCCGGGAAGCGGATGTTCCTGACGGGGGTCACGGGCTTCCTCGGTCAGGCACTGCTCGAGCGGGTCCTCGCTGACCTTCCCGAGACCCGCCTGGTGGTGCTGGTCCGCTCGAAGGATGGAGTCGCCGCCCGCGACCGGGTCGCCCAGCTGCTGACCGCACCGGTGTTCCAGCCGCTGCGTGACCGGATCGGAGCAGAGGCGGTCGACGCGTTCCTCGACGAACGCATCGAGGTCGTCGAGGGCGACGTCACCGGTCAGCCGCCGTCCATCCCCGGCGACATCGACGTGGTGATCCATCTCGCCGGCAGCGTCTCGTTCGATTCCCCCATCGATGCGGCCTTCCACACGAACGTCGTCGGCGTTGAGCGGCTGTACCGCTCGGTACAGGAGGCCGGTGGCGCACCGCACGTCGTGCACGTGTCGACCGCCTACGTCGCCGGTGTGACGCAAGGCGTGATCCCGGAAGCGCCGCTCGAGCACGATGTCGATTGGCGGGCGGAAGCGGACGCTGCGAGCCACGCCCGCCAGCACGTCGAGCGCCGTTCACGCGACTCCGAGCTCCTCGAGCGTCTGTTGGAGGACGCGCGCGGCGAGCACCGCAAGGCCGGTCCCAAAGCGGTCGCCCGCGACGCGGAGAACCGCCGTCGCGAGTGGGTTGAGGAACACCTCGTCGAGCGGGGGCGGAAGCGCGCCCAGAGCCTGGGCTGGCCGGACGTGTACACCCTCACCAAGGCGCTGGGGGAGCGCTGCGCTGAGGAGGTGTGCGCCGACCTGCCGCTCTCGGTCGTGCGGCCTTCGATCATCGAGTCGGCGCTCCGCCATCCGCGGCCGGGATGGATCGTGGGCTACAAGATGGCCGAGCCGATCATCCTCGGCTTCGGGCGTGGGGCGCTCCCCGAGTTCCCGGGGATCCCCGACGGCGTGATCGACTTCATCCCGGTCGACCTGGTCGTCAACGCCCTGATCGCGATCGCCGCCAACCCGCCGCAGGACTCGGGACATGCCTACTACCACGTGTGCTCCGGGGCGCGGAACCCGTTGCGTTTCCGCACCCTGTACGAGCTGGTCCGCGAGTACTTCGTCGAACATCCCATCCCTGACCGCGACCACGGTCCGGTCGACCCGCCCCGCTGGGACTTCCCCGGCACCTCTCGGGTGATGCGGCTGCTGCGAGCGGGCGAGCGGCTGGTCGAGTTCGCCGACACGGCCGTGGAATGGCTACCGCGATCGGAGCGGACCCGGACGCTCGCTCGGCGGATCTACCGCCGCCGCCGCCAGGTCGAGTTCATGCGCCAGTACGCCGACCTCTACGGTGCCTACGTCGACATCGAAGTGATCTACACCGACGACCGCACCCAGAAGCTGCTGCGGTCACTCGACCCGGGAGATCAACGCCTCTTCCCGTTCGACGCAGCCGCTTTCGACTGGCCCCATTACCTCAAGGATGTGCACTGCCCGAGCGTGTCCGCGCCGCTGCGTGAGCCGGAGCCGCGGTCACGGCCGTCGATGACTCCCGCCGACGGACTGGCGTCCAACGGTTCCGCGGTCGCCGTCTTCGACCTGGACGGGACCGTGGTCTCGACCAACGTGGTCGAGTCGTACCTTTGGCTGCGCATGGCCGAGACCGACGGGGCGGGCTGGGTCCGCCACGCGGGCACGCTGGCATGGGATGCTCCCCGGTACCTGATCGCTGAGCAACGGACCCGCGAGGGGTTCCTGCGTAACTTCTACCGCCGCTACGAGGGTGCGTCCCTGCCGGCACTGCGTCGGCTCGTCGAGGACCAGATCGCCGAGCTGCTCCTCCAACGGGCGTCACCGCAGGCGATCCGCCGCATCCGCGCCCACCGCAGCGCCGGCCACCGCACGATCCTCATCACCGGTGCCCTCGACCTGCTCGCGCTTCCGCTCGCCCCCCTCTTCGACGAGATCGTCGCCGCGGAACTGGCCACCGAGGCTGACGGCATCTGCACCGGGATCCTGATCCGCCCACCGCTGGTCGGCGAGGCCCGCTCCGCGTGGCTGCGCCGCTACGCCAAGCGCACCGGGGTGGACCTGGCGGCCTCGTACGCGTACGCCGACAACCACTCCGACCTGCCGTTGCTCGAGGCGGTCGGCAACCCGGTCGCCGTCAACCCTGACGTCCACCTGTTCCGCCGCGCCAGTAGCCGGCGTTGGCCGGTGGAGCGGTGGGAGCTGGCCGGAGGCACCCCTCGGGTGCTCCTGCCCGCCCGGTACGTGGGGAACAGCCCATGACGGTCGGTCTGCGCACGGCAGGTGCTCGGTCCACCGACCAGGCGATCCGGTACGCGTTCGCGCCGTACAGGCCCGGCTGTCCGAGCGGCCGACCGGCGGCAGGACCGCAGCCGTGAAGGCGCTGGAGCTGTACCGATCGGTCCCCCGCTACGTGGCGTCGCGGGTGGTGGGGCGTCGCGTCCCCGGCGCGATCGCCGGGCCGCTGGCGCCGCTGCGACTGGTGGACCGCAACGGGCCCCGTCCCGACCGGCCGGGCTGGGGGCGGGTCCGCCCGCGTCTGTCGGGCATCTGCGGGTCGGACCTCGCGACGATCGCCGGGCGGAGCTCGCTGTACTTCTCGCCGCTGATCTCGCTGCCGTTCGTCCCGGGTCACGAGGTGGTCGGTGAGCTGCGCGACGACGTCGACGACATCCCTGCTGGCACGCGCGTGGTGCTGGATCCGCTGCTGAACTGCGACGCCCGCGGGGTGGGCCCCTGCGCCGCGTGCACCGCCGGGCAACGCAACCGCTGCGCGCGGATCTCGGTCGGGCACCTGTCCCCGGGCTTGCAGACCGGCTTCTGCACGGACACGGGCGGCGGTTGGAGCCACGAGTTCGTCGCCCACCGCTCCCAGCTGTACCCGGTCCCCGACGACCTACCCGACGAGCGGGCGGTGCTGGTCGAGCCGCTGGCCTGTGCGGCGCACGTCGCGCTCCGCGCCGGCGTGACGTCCCGGCAGCGGGTGCTGGTTGTCGGCGCCGGCTCGGTCGGGCTCCTCACCCTCCTGGCGCTGAAGGAGCTCACCGCAGCCGGAGAGATCACCGTCGTGGCCAAGCACCGCCGCCAGGCCGAGCTCGCGCGCGCGTTCGGGGCCACCGAGGTCGTTGCCCCTGCTCGGTCGGTGAACGCCGTCCGGCGCGCCACACGCGCGCTGCGACTGGATCCCGAGCGTGGCCGATCCTTCCTGCTCGGGGGCGTCGACGTGGCGATCGACTGTGTCGGGTCGGCCGGCTCACTGGACACGGCGCTGCGCACCACACGCGCCGGTGGACGGGTCGTCCTGGCCGGCATGCCCGCGGGCGGGACCGACCTCGCCCCCGCCTGGTTCCGGGAGTTGCAAGTGGTGGGCGCGTACGCCAGCGGCACCGAGGAGGTCAACGGCGAGCAGGTCGCGGCGTTCGATCTGGCGCTGCAGATGGCTGGCGACGCCCCGCTGGATGGGCTGGTCGCCTCGCCGTACCCGTTGCCACGCTGGCGCGAGGCCATCGATCACGCGCTGGATGCGGGACGGCTCGGCACGGTGAAGGTCGTCTTCGACCTCACCCAGTGAACAAGGAGGCAGCCGTGGGAAGACCGGGGTTCGTGCTGGAGGTCGACGAGCGCACGCCGCCACTCCTGGTCCACGAAGGCCTGGACTTCCGCTTGGAACGGTTCCCGCTGGGGACTCGGGTCGTCTACCCGCCGGACTCACTGCCGGGGATCGACGACGTCGACGCGGCCGTCCGTGACGCGCTCCTGCAACCACGCAACAGCGAACCTCTCCCCGAGCTGCTCCGCCCGGGCATGCGGCTGACGATCGCGTTCGACGACATCTCCCTGCCCCTGCCCCCGATGCAGACGCCCGACATCCGCCAACGGGTGATCGAGCAGGTCCTCGAGCTCGCCGCGGAAGCCGGGGTGGACGACGTGATGCTGATCGTCGCGAACTCACTTCACCGGCGCATGACCCCTGCGGAGATCCAGCGGGTGGTCGGCGAGCGGGTGTTCCGTTCGTTCTGGCCCGACCGGCTCGTCAACCACGACGCTGAGGATCCCGACAACCTGCTCCACATCGGGGAGACCGACCGAGGCGAGGACGTCGAGATCAACCGGCGCGCGGCCGAGTCCGACCTGCTGGTGTACGTCAACATCAACCTGGTCGCGATGGACGGCGGGCACAAATCCGTCCCCGTCGGGTTGGCGTCGTACCGCAGCCTGCGACCCCACCACAACGTCCACACCATGGTGCGGTCAACCAGCTTCATGGATCCGTCGCACTCGGCGCTGCACGAGTCGGCGACGCGCATGGGTCGGCTGCTGGCCGATCACCTGAAGGTGTTCACGGTCGAGACGACGCTCAACAACGACACGTTCCCGGAGCCGTACGGGTTCCTGAACAAGCGCGAGTGGGAGTGGTCGCTGAAGGACCAGGCCTCGATGTTCGCCGTCCGCCAGGGCCTGTCTGTCCTGCCCCGCCGAGCCCGGCGACCGATCTTCCACCGCACGGTCGCCCCGTACGGCGTGACCGGCATCCACGCGGGCGAGACCGACGCCGTCCACGAGCGCACGCTGGAGAGCGTGCACCGCCAGCAGCTGGTCGAGGTCGACGGCCAGTCGGACGTTCTGGTGGTGGGGTTGCCCTACATCTGCCCGTACAACGTGAACTCGATCATGAACCCGATCCTGGCGATGTGCTTGGGCCTGGGGTACTTCTTCAACAGCTACCGCGGCAAACCGCTGGTGCGTCCCGGTGGGGCGATGATCTGCTACCACCCGGTGCCGCGCGACTTCCACCAGGTGCACCATCCCAGCTACGTCGACTTCTTCGAAGAGGTCCTGGCCGAGTCGACCGACCCGGCGACGATCGAGGCCAAGTACGAGGAGCAGTACGCCACCGACCCGTGGTACATCCACCTGTACCGCACGTCGTACGCCTACCACGGCGTGCACCCGTTCTACATGTGGTACTGGGGAGCGCACGCTCTCGACCACTTGAGCGACGTGATCTTCGTCGGTGGCGACCGCCGATCGGTCGCGCGGATGGGGTTCCGCAGCGCCTCGACCCTCGACGACGCGCTGGAGATGCTCAGCGACACCGTCGGTCCCAGCCCCACGCTGACCTACCTGCACACACCACCGCTGACACTCGCCGAGGTGCGCTGATGTCGCTGGTGCGCCAGATCCGCGACATGGCGCGAGGCTGGCGGTGGACCCGCCGCCCTTTGGTGCCCGCCTCCGCCGCACCCCACGTCGACGAGGGTGAGGACGACGAGTTCCCCACCGCCTGGGCGCGGACGCCACCGGCCCGGATCGCACGAGACGCCCTACAGCGGTTCGGGCTGAAGCCCCTGGTGTGGTCCCAGGTCTCCCCCGCGGTCCGCGGGCTCGACAACCTCGACGCCCTGACCGGGCCGGTGGTGTTCGCCAGCAACCACTCCAGCCACCTCGATGCGCCGCTGCTGCTCAATTCGCTCCCGCCCGCGTGGCGGCGGCGCACCGCGGTCAACGCCGCCTCCGACTACTTCTTCACCGCGTGGTGGCGGGCGACTGCCACGACGTTGCTGTTCAACGCCTTCCCGGTCGATCGTGACGGCGGTCGGCTATCGGAGCTGCCCGGTGAGCTGCTCGACGACGGGTGGAACCTGCTGCTGTTCCCCGAGGGCGGCCGTTCGGACGACGGGTGGGTGCAGGGCTTCCTGCGTGGTGCGGGTTTCCTGTGCCTGCGCCACGGGATCCCGGCGGTGCCCGTGGCGATCCGCGGCGCGTTCGCCGCGATGCCTCCGGGCCGGGGCTGGCCGCGGCCGGGCCGGCTGCCGGTCACCGTCCACTACGGCCCTCCCGTGAGACCCCGCGACGGGGAGCGCAGCGGCGATTTCGCACAGCGGCTGGAGAACGCGGTCGCCCGCCTACTCGACGAGGACGAGGACAGCTGGTGGGCGTCGCTGCGCCGGGCCGCCGAGGATCAGACCCCGTCGGCACGTGCACCGGACGTGGCCAGGTGGCGGAGGGTGTGGGAGGCGTCACGACCGCTCCCGTCAGCTGGCGACCGGCGAGGCGCCTGGCGGCGCTGAACCGGTTGCGGTGCGCCGGCACAGGTTCGCTCGCCGGAGCCCGGCTCAATCCACCAGGGGCAGCAGCCCCTCCCCGGGGGTGGCGCCCGATCCGCCCCGTCGGTAACCGGCCAGGTCCAGCGTCACGTGGACGAAGCCGGCACGGCGCAACGCCGCCACAACGGCGTCGGCCTGCGCGACGACCCGCTCGAGGTCGTCCGGGTCCACCTCGATGCGGGCGAGGTCGCCGTGGTAGCGGACCCGGAGCTGACTGACCCCCAACCTCCACAGTGCATCCTCGGCCTCCTCGACCTGCCGCAGTGCTGCCGGGGTGATCTCCGTGCCGTGCGGGAAGCGTGACGCCAGGCACGCGAACGCCGGCTTGTCCCACACCGGGAGGTCAAGGGCGCGGGCCAGGTCTCGGACGTCGGCTTTGGTCAGTTCCGCCTCGCGCAGCGGGGCGCGGACCCCGTGGCGGACGGCCGCAGCGCGGCCAGGACGGTGGTCGCCGTCGTCGTCGAGGTTCTCCCCGTACGCCACGCACGCGAAGCCGCGCTCGACGGCCACGCGATCGAGGTGGGAGAACAGCTCGTCCTTGCAGAAGTAGCAGCGGTTGCGCGGGTTCGCGGCGTAACGGGGATCATCGACCTCGGCCGTGTCGATCACCTCGCAGGCGATCCCGATGTGTTCCGCCACCCGGCCGGCGATGTCCAGTTCGCGGCGCGGGAGCGACGGTGACCGCGCCACCACCGCCAGTGCGCGATCGTCGAGGACGGCGTGACAGGCGTGCGCCAACAGGCTGGAGTCGACCCCGCCCGACAGGGCCACGACCACGCTGCCGAGCCCCTCGACGACCGCGTGGAGCCGATCGAGGCGCTCATCGTCGTACACGCCTGCCCCTGCGTCGGTGACGGTCGCGTGTCCCGCCGAGCCTAACGGTGCCCACTGGCGGTAGCGTCCGAGGGGCAGGCCCACCAGGACGGGGCGCGGTCGCCGTCCGACTCGGCGTGATCCGGGAGGAGCTCGGTGCCGTCAGGGACGTTGCAGGAACTGCTCGGTGCGGTCCGGTCGGGACAGGTCAGCATCGCAGCCGCCGCGGCGGCGCTCCGCGACCTGCCGTTCGCGGATCTGGGCGATCTGAAGCTCGATCACCACCGTGAGCTGCGCACCGGTGACCCCGAGGTGGTGTTCGGGGAGGGCAAGACCGCCGACCAGTGCGCCCGCGCTGTGCAGCAGCTGCTGCGGGCGGGCGACGGTCCCGTCCTGGTGACACGGGTCAGCGAGGACCAGGCCGCAGCCGTCCACGAGGTCGCCCCCGCAGCGCGCCATGACGAGGTGGGCCGGGTGGTGGTTGCCCGC
>JALYHG010000128.1 GCA_030776725.1 Actinomycetota bacterium | reverse complement strand
GGTCCGGTCAACACACCGGCGATCGCGGCGTCGTCGCGCATACGGGCCAGGGCAGCCTCGAAATGTTGGACCGTGCGCAGGTCGGTGCCCAACGGTCCCATCCCGTCGTTGCCCCACCACCGCAGGGCGGTGCGCCGAGCTTCGTCCTCGTCCTGGGCCCAGCACACGGTCAGCTTCGCGTAGCGGGGGGCGTCCTGGCCGGCGGCTTCCACGAACCGTTCGACCACGTCGGGGCTGATGGCGATCACCCCGTCACCGTGCTCCGCGGCGATCGAGGTCGAACGGGGTCCGCTGGCTGCGACCAGCAGCGGCGGCGGGCGATCCGGTCGGGTGTACAGTCGGGCGTCTTCGACCGTGAAGTGCGTCCCCCGGTGGGTGACGGCGTCTTGCGACCACAGCTCGCGGATCACCTGGATCGCCTCTTCGAGCATGTCGAGGCGGACGCCGGGTGGTGGCCAACGACCGCCCAGGATGTGCTCGTTCAGCCACTCACCTGACCCCACCCCGAGGAAGAACCGGCCGCCGAGCGCCACCGCGGCGGTCGCCGCCGCGTGCGCCACGATGGCCGGGTGCATGCGCATCGTCGGGCAGGTCACGCCGGTGCCGATCCGCATCCGCCGTGTCGCCCGCGCCAGCATCCCGACGACGACCCAGACGAACGGGCTCTCGCCCTGGGCCTCGAGCCACGGGTGGTAGTGGTCGGAGACGAGCGCGAACGTGAAGCCCGCCTCCTCGGCGCGCACAGCGGTGCGAACGAGCTTGTCGGGGCCGTGCTCCTCGGCCGACAGGTGGTAGCCGAGTTCCATGGCGACCTCCGGGAGGATGAGGCGAGGTTGGCGCGTGCGGGGCACGGGCGCCGAACCAGGTTCGGACGTTCGGGCATCGGGGGATGCCCGCTCAGGCCGGAATGCTGGGGCTGACGCCGGATCCGAGGGAGACAGCCGATGACCGACCTGGTCACGACCGGACCACCGCTGCTGGAGCTGAGTTGGGGACACCACACCACCGAGCGCGATGGGGGCAGCCTCGAGCGGGCGTTCTACCCGGCGACCAAGTACCACAAGTCCCCCGGGTACCTGCACGGCGGCGTCGCCGCGGCCGCCGTGGTCGCAGCCGGCCGCTTGCTGGGGCTGGACACCCAGCCGCCCACGTCGGTGGCGGTCTCGGTGCGCCGGCCGGTGCCGCTCGGCGATCACCTGCAGGTCGTGCTCCGTCCGGGAGAGGAAGCCGCCCACCAGGCCACCATCCATCGGCTGCTCCCCGCGGACCTCGAGACCGACACGGTCGAACGGTTGGCGGAGGGGGTCGTGCGGTTCGGGGGGTATGAGCCGGCACCCGACCTCGCCGACGCGCGGCAGTTGGCAGCTGTGCCCAAGCCCGACGCCGAATCCCACGAGCTGTTCGCGGACTGCTGGGTGTGCGGCCAGGACAACCCCGAAGGACTCCAGCTGGTCCCCGGGTGGTTCGCCGACGGGCGGGTGGTCTCCAGGCTGATCGCCGACGAGCGCTACGCCGAAGGTGGGCCGGCCGCGCCGGCGGTCTCACCGCTGTTGATCTGCGCGATGCTGGCCTGCCCGACGTTGTGGGCTTGCCGTGAGCAGCTCGGCGCCCGCCCCGAGTCGGGGGCGACGCTGGTTGACCTCGACGTCCATTTCCACGCCGACGCGCGGCCCAGCACCGTGCTGCGCACGGTCGGGTTCGAGGGCGCCAGCGGCCGGTCGCTCGAGTTCGACGCCGATGACCCCGACCGTTACCTGCATGGGGTGTCCGCCTTGGTGGGCGAGGACGGCACGATCTACGCCACCGCGGCGGGGACGTGGGTCGCCGTCGACGAGGTAGCGGAGCGCGAGCCGGGGCGGCCGACCCCGGCACGGGAGTTCATGCCGACCAAGGCGGGACGGCCCGAGGAGCGCAGCAGCGACGACTGGGGCGAGCCGCTGCCGGGGCGACGCGAGATGCCCGGTCCGCGCTCGGACCGCCCGGGCGAGCGTGCCTGACCGGTTCCGGTTCGCGGGGCGCGTGGGGCGTTGACGTCCGCCCTCACGTGCCGTCGGCCCTCGCGTCGCGGCGGCCGCGCTAGGGCAGCGACGCCTCGACGGTGACCTCCCCGACCCCGGCCAGGGCCTTGGACACCGGGCAGTCCTGCTTGGCCGCCTGGACCTTGTCACGGAACTCGTCCTCATCGAGGCCTGGGACGTCCGCTTCGGTGCGTAGGTCGATCCGGGTGATGGTCGGTCCGGCGTCGGTCGTCTCGATCGTGACGTCAGCGGTGGTGGCGATGCTGTTGGGCTCGTACCCGGCGTCCGACAGCAGTGCTGACAGGAACATCGAGAAGCACCCCGCGTGGGCGGCGCCGACGAGTTCCTCGGGGTTGGTCCCGGCGGCGTCGGCGAAGCGCGAACCTTTGGAGTACGGACCCTCGTAGTCCTGGCTCGGCAGCCGCAGCGTGCCTTTGCCCTCGTCGAGCGTTCCCTCCCAGCGAGCCTCGGCGGTGCGTGTCGGCATATCCGGTCCTCCGTTGCTGTTGTGGCCTTCGCTGCCGACCGTACGGTTCGTGCGGTCCGGATGTGGGTCAGGCTCCCGTACGCGGGGCGGTTCGGTTCGGGGCGGCGTCGGTCCGTGGGGCTCGTCGCCGAGTGGTGCGGCCGGTACGCTGCCGTGGTCGTTCGGTGCGGTCTCCGGAGGCTTCGCCTAGTCTGGTCTATGGCGCGGGATTGCTAATCCCGTTGGGGCTCAAGCCCCTCGAGGGTTCGAATCCCTCAGCCTCCGCTTCACCCAC
>JALYHG010000127.1 GCA_030776725.1 Actinomycetota bacterium | reverse complement strand
TGGAGGACTCACGTCTCGACGCCGGCCAGCTCGACACCCTGTTCCAGGTGGTCGAACGCATCGACGGCTTCCCCCGCCACCTCGCCCTGCACCCCTGCGGCATCGTCCTCGCCGACGTCGACCTGATGGACGTCACCCCGGTGGAACGCTCAGCGGGGACGGGCCGTGACGGGCCCGCTCCGCACGGGTTCTCCATGACCCAGTTCGACAAGGACGACGTCGCGGCCCTCGGGCTGTTGAAGCTCGACATCCTGGCGGTGCGGCTGCTGTCGTCGATGCGGCACGCCATCGAGCTGGTCCCCGCCACCCGGGGCGAGGAGATCGACCTCGACGCGATCCCGTTCCACGACCCGGCCGTCTACGAGCTGCTGCGCACGACCCGCTCCATCGGGGTGTTCCAGGTCGAGTCCCCCGGCCAGCGCGAGCTCCTCGGGCGGCTGCAACCCGACCGCTTCGACGATCTCGTCACCGAGATCTCGCTTTTCCGTCCCGGGCCGGTGAAGGCCGACATGGTCGGCCCGTTCGTGGCTCGCCGCACCGGCGACGAGCCCGCCACCTACATCCACCCGCTGCTGGAACCCGCCCTCGAGGACACCTTCGGGGTCGTGATCTACCACGAGCAGGTGATGAAGGCCGTGGCGGCGCTCACGGGTTGCAACCTGTCCCGCGCCGACCTCGTCCGCCGCCAGCTCGCCGACGATACGCAGCTCCCTCACCTGCGGGGATGGGCGCTGACGACGGCGTTGGAACGGGGGATCGATCGGGCGACCGCCGAGGCGGTGTGGCGGCAGGTCGAGTCGTTCGCGTCGTTCGGGTTCTGCAAGGCGCACGCCGCCGCGTTCGCCGTCCCCACCTACCGGTCGGCGTGGCTGAAGGTGCACTACCTGCCGGAGCTGATCGCCGGGCTGCTCACCCACGACCCGGGGATGTACCCGCGGCGGCTGCTGCTGGAGGAGGCGCGCCAGTTCGGCGTCGCGGTTCTCCCTGCTGACGTCAACGTGTCGGCGGCCGAGTACACGGTCGAGCGTGTGGCCGAGGAGGAGGCCTACGCCCGCTTGGAGGTCGGTCGCGGCGCCCCGCTGCCGGTCGGATGGACCTGGTCGGGTACGGCCGCGGCCGACCGGGGTATGGCCCGATGTGGTGGTTGGTTCCCGGATGCGGGAACGACCGCGGACACCGACCGGGCGTGCCCGGTGGGGCGCGATGCGGGCGACGCTGGCGGGGCGTGCCCGGTCCCGCCGGCGGGGCGCGATGCGGGCGACGCCGGCGTCGATCACGACGGGCGGCGGTGGCGCTGGGCGGTGCGGGTCGGTCTGCAGGACGTTCGCGGCATGACCGACGCCGAACGTGACACGCTGATCGCTGGTCGGCCCTACACGTGCCTGGAGGACGTGCGTGCTCGCGGAGGACTGTCGCGACCGACTGCCGAGAACCTGGCCAAGATCGGCGCGCTCGACGAGATCGGCTGCGGTGACCGGCGAGTCACCCTGCTGGCGGTCGAGGAGCTGTGGGGTCCACGCCGAGGACGTCGCGGATCGCGACCAGGCGGTGGTGCGACCCCGGATCCGCAGGCCACGCTGGCTCTGTACGCCGACCACCGCCCGCGGCTGCCGCAGATCACCAGCGCCGACCAGGTGCGTGACGAGCTCGAGGTCCTCGGGCTGGACGTCTCCCGCCACGTCGTCGCGTTCTACGAGCCGGTGCTGGACGTGCTGGGCGTCACCCGAGCAGCCGACCTCGAACGCGACGACTCGGTTGCGGCGCCGCACCCGACCGGCGGCGGGGCGCTGGTGCCTCCCGGCCGGGTCCGGGTCGCCGGGGTACGGGCCGCGCTGCAGTCACCCCCGGTGCGGTCCGGGCAGCGGGTGCTGTTCCTCTCGCTCGACGACCGCACCGGCACGACCCAGTGCAACTTCTTCGAGCGGGCACTGGCGGGCGATGGGCGGGGCGATCGAGGGCACGCCTGGACCGTGCTCCACGCCTGGCTGGTCGTCGTCGAAGGGCGCCTCGACCGGCGCGGCCCGCGAGGGATCACCGTGATCGCAGAGCGGGCGTGGGACCTCACGCGCCTGTGGCGCGCCTGGGGGGAGGGACGGTTGGACGAGGAGCTGGCCCGGAGCGGACCGCCGCCGCCGCACCGCCGCACCGCTGCGCGCCCCTCGGGGCTGTCAGCGGCGATGTTCGCCTCCGGAAGCCGCTGACGCGCGTCGGGTCGTCAGGGACGTCGGGGCGGTCGGCGTCAGGTGTGGATCGCCGACGATGCAGCGGAGGTGTGGAGCGATCTCAACGCCGCCCGGTGATCGCACGGTCGGCGACCATCAGGCGACACAGTCCGTGCTCGCTCTCGAAGGTTCCGGCGTACTCGAACCCGGCCTTCTCCAACGCTCGCGACGAAGCGATGTTGGCGACGACAGGGGACGCACAGACCTGGGTCCATCCCGGATGTCTTCCGAAGACGACGTCCACGGCGAAGCGTCGGATCATGACCGACCCCAGACCCTTGCCACGCTCCCGCGGATCGCCGACGAGGTAGTCGATCCCAGCAGCTGTCCGGTGAACGCCGAGCGCCCACCACTGTTCGATCTCATGCTCGCCGGCGTGGTCTGCTGTGGCGTAGCACTGGGTCCAGCCAACGGGCCGGCCGTGTCGCAGGGACGCGATCCAGTGCTCTGTGAGGTCGCTCGAGGTTGAGCCGTAGTCGCGGACCACGGCCTCCCATGAGACGTCCTCGCCCTCCCACCACCGCACGACGCCCGGCTCGTTGAGCCACCTGTGCAGCAGGGGCAGATCCTGGTCCGTCAGCCGACGGAAGGTCACGTTCACCAGACCATCATCGGCGACGGAGGATCTCCCGCGGTCGACGTCGCCGCAGCGATGCCTACTCGGGGGGTTCACGGCGGCAGGTTCGCGAGGAAGCGCGCCCCGACCGGCGCGGCGACCGCCCCGCCCGACGATCCGCCCTCGACCAGCACCGCGAAGGCCAGATCCTGTTGCGGTCCGTCTCCGTCCGAGCGGAACCCGATGAACCAGGCGTGGGTCGGTAGCGGATCTCCAGTGCCGTACTCGGCGGTGCCGGTCTTGCCGGCCAGACCGTCGGGGAGGCCAGCACCTTCGGCAGTGCCGCGCCGGGGCACCTCGCGCATCAGTTCGGTGAGGGTCGCGGCGACATCCTGCAGGTCGCGCGGCGCGGCGCTCGACCGGGTGTCGGACACGATCGTCGGCGCGGACCACTGACCCTGCGCGACCGCGGCGGCGACGGACGCGAGCTGGACGGGGCTGACCAGGACGCGGGCCTGCCCGATGGCGGCGGCGGCTCGCTCGGCCAGGTCACTGGGCTCGGGGAAGGACGCCGCCGGTTCGCCCACCGGCAGCTGCCAGCCGCTGTTGAAGCCGTAGTCGGCGGCGGCCGTGTGGAGCGCGCCCTCATCGAGGTCGGCTGCGAGCTGCACGAACGCGGTGTTGCACGAGCGGTAGAACGCCTCTCGGAAGGGGATGGGACCGAAGGCCTCGCCCTGGAAGTTGCGGAACGGCCGGCCGTGAACGGTCGCGGTTTCTGGGCACGGCACCGTGTCGGACGGGGTGACGCCGCTGCGCAGGATGGCGGTGGCGGTCACGACCTTGAAGGTCGAGCCGGGCGGGTACTTCCCGGTCAGCGCACGGTTGAAGCCGCCGACGGGACGGTTGACCACGGCGCGGATCTCGCTGGTCGACGCGTCGAGGACCACCATCGCTGCGGTCGAGCCGCTGCCCATCGCGGCCTCGGCCGCTCGCTGGATGCCGGGATCCAGCGTCGTGCGCAGGGGCTGCGGTTGTTCCCCTTCGAAGCGGTGCACGACCTCGACCACCTCGTCGCCGCGGACGACGCGGATCTCACCGGTGGGTGATCCGGCCAGCTGCCGTTCGAACGCCAGCTGCAGGCCGCGCTGCCCGACCGTGTCGCCAGCCAGGTAGGGGTCGCCCAGCTGCTCCAACAGCTCGGCGGTGACCTCACCGGTGTGGCCGACGACCAGCCCGAGGCTGCCTTCGCTGGACAGCGGCTGCCCGTCGCGGTCGAGGATCGGGGCGCGCTCCGGCCAGCTCCGCGAGCGGTCCAGCGCCGTCCCCTCCGACAGGGATGGGTGTAGGACGGCCGGCGACCACTCGACCCGCCACGTCGTTGGCTCAGCGTCGATGCGGGTCAGCGCCAGGGAGCTGCGGTAGCTCCAGTCGCCCAGGCCGGCCAGGTGCGTACGGACCTGGAACGGCACGGTGGCGCCAGCGTCGATGTCCGAGGGGTCGTTGAGCTCGGCCTCGCCGGGTTCGAGATCCAACCGGTCGGCCTGCAGCCGCTCGCGCATGGCGGCGTGGCGGCCGACGAGGTCGTCGGGCGGAGCACGGGTGAGAGCCGGGAGCTGCTCGAGGTCGCCTTCCTCCCAGGCGTCCAGGAACCGCTGGGCGACGGCGGCGGCTTGAGTACGCGCCTGCTCGCGGGCCCGCAGCTGCGACTGCTCCCACCACACCCAGCCACCGACGGCGAGCCCCGCGACGACGACCGCCGCGACGACGGCGAGCAGCACGCGTCGCATCGTCACCTCCCTGGGTCCCGCACCGGTCTACCAGGACGCCCGGGTCGGGTCGGCCGAGGCGAGTACGCTGCGGCGAACGTACGTTCTCTAGGAGCGTCGAGGTGCGTGCTGACCGTCCCCCGGAGCCGATCCTGCACGTTGACATGGACGCCTTCTACGCGTCGGTCGAGCAGCGCGACGATCCGACGTTGGCTGGCCGTCCCGTCGTGGTCGGGGGGAGCGGATCGCGCGGTGTGGTCGCCGCGGCCTCGTACGAGGCTCGCAGGTACGGGATCGCCAGCGCCATGCCGATGGTCCGGGCACGGCGCCTGTGCGCCGCTCTGGTGGTCGTCGCGCCGGACTTCGCCAAGTACGTCGCCGTCTCGCGACGCGTCCGACAGATCCTGATCGCCTACACCCCCCTGGTCGAGCCGCTTGCCCTCGACGAGGCGTTCCTCGACGTTGCGGGGGCGGGGCGCCTGTTCGGCGAACCGACCCAGATCGCTGCACAGATCCGGGCGGACGTCCGCGACCAGCTCGGCCTGTCGTGTTCGGTCGGGGTGGCCCCCAACAAGTTCCTCGCCAAGCTGTGCTCGGGGAAGGCCAAGCCCGACGGGTTGGTCCACCTCCCACGCGACCGGGTCGCGGCGTTCCTGCGGCCGCTGCCGGTGTCCGACCTGTGGGGGGTGGGCCCACGCACCCTGGAGCGCCTCCACCGGTACGGGTTCCGTACGGTCGGTCAGCTCGCCGACAGCGATCGCGTGACCATCGAACGGATCGTCGGTGGGGCGGTCGGCGGGCAGCTGCACCGGCTCGCCCGAGGGATCGACGACCGCCGGGTCACCCCATACGAACCGGCCAAGAGCGTCTCGGTGGAGGAGACCTACGACCGCGACCTCGATGACCCCGAGCTCATCGACCGTGAGCTGCTCCGCCTCAGTCGGAAGGTCGGCCGGCGCCTGCGCGACGGGGACCTCGCCGGGCGAACGCTCACCCTCAAGGTGAGGTTCAGCTCGTTCCAGACGGTGACGCGGTCGGCCACGCTCGACCTGCCGACCGACCGCACCCACGACCTGGTCACCCTGGCGCGGGAGCTGTACGGCCGGTTGCGGTTGGAACGGGTCCGGATCCGCCTCCTCGGCGTCGCCGTGACGAACCTCACTGCGGGCGCGGCGGCGCGCCAGCTCGCCCTCGACGGTGACCAGCGGTGGGAGGACGCCGAGCGGGCCGCGGATGCGCTACGCCACCGGTTCGGCGGTGAGGTCGTCACCTACGGGGCGCTTCTGAACGCCGACACCCCGGCCGGGAACGCCGCCCCGACCCGCGACGACATCGAGGGCTGACGACGGCGGCAGCGACCGCCGCGCTCACCGACCGCTCGACACGCCTCCACCGCCTGCCAGGCCGCGCTAGTCGGCGACCGGGAGGAACCGCACCGTGCCGCCGCGGCGTCGCCGGCGGTCGAGGAACGTGGCGAGCTCGTCGTAGACCGCGTCGCCGACCATCTCACGCAGCTCGCGTTGCATGCTGCGGTACAGCGGTTGCCGGGCGGTGAACGCCGCCGGCTCATCGGTGCACCACCAGGCGAAGTCCGCCCCGCCTTCCCCCCACGTTCCACGCTCGAACGCCGAGATCGTGTGGATCTCGAGTTTCTCGCCGTCGTTGGCGATCTCCTCGGCGATCGAGCGGTGCAGGGGGACCTGCCAGCACACGGTCGGCTTGTAGGTCATGTGGTGCTCGCCGCGGCGCATCGCCAGCACGTGCAACGAGCAGCCTTCGCCCGCCGGCCACCCGCCGCGGTTGAGGAAGATGCATGCGCCGTCGACCAGGCGCGTGTGGGCCTCTCCATCCTCGTCGAGGGATGTGACGCCGTCGGCGAGGGCCTGGTCGTAGAGTTGCATGATCTCGGGGCCGAGCTCGTTGAGCAGCTCACGTTCGACCCGGGCCCGCTCGTCGGCGTCGACGTAGTAGGCGCCGTGCACACAGCATCCCAGTGCCGGGTCGCTGCCGTCGCACCGGACTCCCGGGCAGCCCTGCCCGTAGATGCAGCGGTAGTGCGACAGCAGGA
Organism: Actinomycetota bacterium; assembly: GCA_030776725.1. Taxonomy (NCBI): domain Bacteria; kingdom Bacillati; phylum Actinomycetota; species Actinomycetota bacterium. The sequence continues at coordinate 3,039 of JALYHG010000127.1, read as the reverse complement.
ACGACACGTCGAAGGTGTACCGCAGGTGATCGTCATCGGGGTCGCGGATGCTCACCCACTCACGCTCGAGCACGTCGTCCCCGTGGCCGTCGGCGGCGCCGATCGTACCGGCCACGGTCGGGTGGCCGTCCGCTGAGGTGACCCGACGATCCGAGCGCTCACCCACCGTGGTGGCGGGGCCGCTCGTATACTCGTAGAGCCCCGGCCGTGGTGGCGCAGAGGGAGACACGATGCCGCTGTCCGAGCACGAGGAGCGCATGCTCCAGGAGATCGCGCGGCAGCTATCCGAAGAAGATCCGAAGTTCGTCGCGACCGTGGCGAACACCACCCCTGCCCGGTTGCACCTGCGTCGTTTGCGCTGGTCGGTGATCGGTTTCCTCGTCGGTCTCGTGACGCTGTTCGGCTTGACCTTCCACCTGGTCCTCGGGATGGTCGGGTTCGCGCTGATGTTCACGTCGGTGCTGGTCGGTGCCGGTGCGGTGCGGGGGCTGGGTTCGGGGCCGGGCGGCGTGATCGACGAGCTCCGTCGAGCGTTCGTGCGCCGCCGCCGCTAGCCGAGGCGTCGCGAACCGGGGTCGTCCCTCGCCGCCGTGCCCGCGCCAACCGCCATCACGAACCGACGACCCGGTGCCTGACCGCCGTCGCGGCCCAACGCCCCGTCGACACGGCGTCCTCGACCGGGATCCGGATCGGCGCGACCAGCCGGTGACGGCGCGCCACCGACGCTCGCAGCCCGGCCGTGACCTGGCCGCCCAGTCGTTCGGCCTCATCTGCGGCGCCCCGCTCCACGAGGCCGCCGAACGCGGCGGCCTGCGCCAGGTCAGCGAAGCGACGGGCCTGGTCGGCATCGACCCGACCCTCGGCCGCCCACCGCAAGGCGAGCTCGCGAGCCGTCTCCGAGCGACGGCGGCCGACGCCGTACCGCCGCGCCTGGGAATGCACCCGTCGTTGGGTGGTCAGGATCCGTTCACGGTCGGTGAGGTCGCCACGTGGCCGCCGCTGCGCGACCAGGAAGGCGGCCCCGCCCGCCGTCACCGCGGCCAGCAGCCACGGCAGGGGCTGGGTGCCGTTGTCGTGGGATCCGACATCCCCGCGAGCGGCGGGGACGGATGGTCGCGTGGACGGTTCAGTGGGCGGCACGTCATCGGGCTGTCGGTCGGGGAGCTCCTCACCGGACGCAGGTTGGGCGCCACGGGGCGGTGGCGACCCTGCACCGACCGGCTCCTGCGGGATGATGTCCTGGCGGGAGGGAACGAGTGCGTCGGGGAGCGCCGGCGTCGGTTCGAACTGGATCCAGCCGTAACCGGGGAACAGCACCTCGACCCAGGCGTGGGCGTTGTCGGTCGACACCACGTACTGGCCCGACTCGTTCTGCCGTCCCAGCCGGAAACCCACCGCCACGCGTGACGGGATCCCCTCCAGGCGCAGCATCACCGCCATCGCGGTGGCGAAGTACTCGCAGTAGCCGGTGCGGTCGGTGGTGACGAACCGTGTCAGCGCGTCGGCGTCGCGCAGCGGCGGGACGTCGAGCGAGTACGCGAAGCGGCGGCTGTCGCGGAAGAAGTCCTGCAGCGCGAACGCCGTGTCGAACGGGGTGGCGGCGCCGGCCGCGGCGAGTGCCTCGTCGGCCACGGCTCGCAGCTCGGGGTAGTCACGCGGCAGCGCCAACCACCGTCCGTAGCCGGGATCGCTGTAGTCGCCCGCGGTGAGCGTCCGCAGGTCCTCGGGGCGCGGGTTGGGGACCGCGGATCGCACGCTGTACGTCAGGCCGGGGACCAGCGCCGGCCTGCCGTCGAGGGTCTGCGACGAGGCGATGAACGTGCCGTCGCGGGAGTACACCATGGAACGGGCGGCGTCGCCGCCGACCCGGAGCGGGTGGTAGGGGACGGGGACGAAGACGTTCTCCAACGACAGGTTCTCGACCGTCACCGTGACCGGCTCGTGCGCGCGGATCTCGACCTCGGGTGGCAGCGTCCGGTCGACCGCGATCACCTCGTCCGGGGAGAACGAGGGTGAGCCGGCCGGGCCGACACGCCAGGTGTACCCATCGAAGGTGTCCAGTCCGGCGAGGCGCAGGTACAGCGGCCGCGGCGCGTCCACGCGGAGCAGGTCACGCGGTGCCGGCAGCGTGAGCCGCGTCGAGACGTCGACGATCGGTTGGTAGCCCCGGGCGGCGCGCTTCCCCGACAGGTTCACCCACGGTTCCTGGCCGTACCCCGGGACGACCGTCGGGGCCGACCCAGCGATGAGGATCGCGACCGCGCCCAGTCCCACGCCTGCCAGGCTCGGCCTCGGCGAGCCGGCGGGGCGCCGCCGGGCCGCCAGGTCGGGGTCGGGTTCGAGCAGGAGGACCAGCGCGGCTGCGGCCAGGAACGGCATCGCATGCGGCCAGGTCCGTCCTGGCGGCTGGGGGACGGCCAGAGGGAACCCCCACAGACACGCCGCGGCGACCAGAGCAGGGCCGGGCCGGCGTAGCCGCACCAGGAGTTCGTGTAACCCGTGGGTCACCCACCACGCCCCCGTCCACACGATCATCATCAGCCCGGGTGTGGTCCGGGCGGGGGCAGGTTCGTGGGCGAGGTCGTTGAGGGCGGCGGCCCACAACGCGGTGGCCTCGGCCAGGTGGGCGCGCCCGGGCAGCCAGCCGCCGGTGTGCAGGTGCACCGCCGCGGTCGCTGCCACGAACCCAGCGGCAGTGAGGACGGCGGCGCCGACGACGCCGAGCCGCAGACGGTGGGCGGCGGCAGCCACCACCAGCGCGACCGCGGCCGCACCCCAGGCGTGAGGTCGCCATGCTCCGTCGAGGAACACCCGCTGCAGCGGAACCGTCGCGGTCAGCACGACGAGCGCTGCCGCGCCGGTCAGCAGCAGATCACGGCGCATCAGCGTGGCGCCCCCACGGTTGGTGCGCCTCGTGCCGCGTGCAGTGCCAGTTCCCGCCAGGTGACGTCGAGGCGATCGCCAGGCCGGTGCAGGCTCGCGCGCCATCCTGCCACGCGGAGCGCCCGCAGCGCGTCGCCGGCGGCCGGACGCTGGCGA
>JALYHG010000126.1 GCA_030776725.1 Actinomycetota bacterium | reverse complement strand
AGCGCGACAGCGAGGTGCGCCGGCCCGCTGTCGTTCCCGACGAGCAGCGCCGCGTCGGCGAGCAGCGCGGCGAACCCCCCGAGGTTCGTCGCGCCCGAGAGGTCGACCACCTCGCAACCTGCTCGCCGCGCCAAATAATAATTTTAAACGACCTCCTCGGCGGTCCCGGTGACGACGACGCGCAGACCTCGCCGGGAGATGCCCTCGGCGACCTGCGCGAACCGTTCGGGCGGCCACCGGCGGCTCGCGGCGCTGGCACCGGGGTGGACGACGGCGTAGGTGCCGGGCACCAAGCGATGGCGGCTGCGGATCGACGACGCCTGGTCGCGGTCGGCGTCAGTCACCGCGAACTCCAGGCGCCGGTCGGTGGTGGGCACGCCGAGGAAAGTCAGGAGCTGCAGGTGGCGGTCGATCTCGTGCTCGCCGATCGGGTAGGGCAGGTGGGTGGCCAGGTCCGCCTGCCACGCGCCGGGCGTGAAGAACCCGGCCGTCCGGCGTGCGCCGAGCGCCTCGGTCGCCTCGTGGGCGGCCGCCCTCGAACCGTACATCTGGATCGCCAGATCGAACTCCCGCTCCTTGACCTTCTCCAAGAACGACGGCAGCCGGTCGTGGTCGACGGGTCGGTCGGGGATGCCCGGCCATCCCGGGAACTCGAGGAACTCGTCGACGTAGTGGCGCTGCCGTTCCAAGACGTTCCCGATCCCCGGGTAGGTGATCATCACCACCTCGAGGTCGGGACGCGCCCGGCGCAGAGCACGCAGCGCCGGCACCGAGGCGAGCAGGTCGCCGAGACCGACGCGGGCGCGGAGCAGCGCCACCCGGCGCACCGAGGGATCAGCCAGCGGGCGGGCGGGTCGCGCCGAGTCGCTTGTCACCTGGCCGCCACCGAGGTCGGCGAGCCGGGGCGTGGGGACGGATCGGCCGCCGTCGAGTCCTCCGCCGAGAGCGCGTCGGTGGAGTGGTCACCGACGTCTCGTGCGTGCCGTTCACAGAGCCGAGGCAGCGTTTCGGTCACTGCTCGTGCGCAAGGCGCTCGAACTTCACGTCCGGGTCCTTGTAGAACACCACGTGGTCGCGGTCCACCGGGGAAACGTCCCCCGTGAGGACGGTGTCGCGGGCAGGATCGAAGGTGCGTGCGACCTGTCCGATGTCGTTGCCGAGGATGACGGTAACGGCCATGGCTCGGGCAACGATCGCGCGCCCCGTTCGAACGTGCGCCTAGGCCGTCGACTTGCCCGCGGCATGGACGTCTGCTCAGCACGATCATCGCCACCGTGGCAACAGGGGCTCATGTCTATGGTGTCCCGGGGGTCAAGGGACCATGTGCATGCATCCGCCAGACGATCGTGAGCACCTTCCGCCCAGCAGCGCCAGCCGAGGAGCCGCTCGGCGAGCATGCCGTCGCCCACAGGGTGGCGTCGGATGCGGCGGGGCATCGGACGTCCGCTGCCTCATCGTGGCCCACGCCGCGAACCGGCCGGTGCTCGGCGGAGACGTCGACCCGCGCCACTGCGCTGTCGCGCGACGGCGCCTGGACGGGCGACCGTGAACGGCGCCGGCGTCGACGACGTCCTCGATGCGGACAACGCCGGCCCCGGACGGCGCAAGCTCGTGTTGACGGCATGCGGCCCGGCGATGTCCCCCCTGCTCCAGTGGTCGCTGCCGACGCACCTCGCCTTCGCACATGCCCACGGCTACGACCTCGCCGTTCACCGGCTGCCCGACGACAACGACCGCTGCACACCGGCCGTCCGCGCGGCAAAGTGGGCGAAGATCGAGCTGCTCCGCACCAGCCTCGATCGGCACGACGCCGTCTTGTGGCTCGACGTCGACACCGTCGTGCTCCGCACCGACCGCGACCCCTTGGACGACCTGTCGCCCACCGACTACCAGGGGCTCGCGCTCGAACGATTCAACGACCGGTGCAACCCGAACACCGGGGTCTGGCTCGTCCGCCGCGACCCCCGCTCGGTGACCTTCCTCGACGCGGTGCTGGATCGCGGGGAGCTGCCGCACTCGTGGGCCGACCAGGCCACTGTCTGCTCGATGCTCGGGTGGGATCTCGGGGACTTCCACGGCCGCGGCGCACGTCCGACGCGAGCAACAGTCCACCGCCACGGGACGCGATGGCTGGCTGCCGAGTGGAACGCCGTCGGCCCGCACCCTCCGCCCGGCACGCGCATCGCCCACCTCGCCGGGATGCCGATCGAGGAACGTGCGCGGCGCATGGCCGCCCTCCGACGATGGGCCGTGACCGACCGCGTGGCTGACCCGTGAACGGGACCCGTGTCGATGCTCATGCCGACACGGCCGCCCGAGCACACCACCGGTCCCTCGACACCAACGGGCGCCCGTTCGACGTGCGCCCGACGGTGTCGACCGTCCAAGGCGTGGACGCCGCCGTCCGTACGGGCCGGCGCGCACGGACAGCGCCCCGACGCTCGGTTGCCTGGCGCCTGCCCACGCGACGGAGCAAGGGACCTGGTAGAGGTCGGGATCTTCCTGAGCTCGGAAGAGCACGACGCACCGAGGCTCGTGCGTATCGCGAAACTCGCCGAGGAGGCCGGATTCCGGCGCGCGTCCATCTCCGACCACCTCCACCCGTGGCTGCCCGAGCAGGGCGAGAGCCCGTTCGTCTGGTCAGTCCTCGGCGCGCTCGCCGAGGCGACGTCGGAACTCGAGCTGACCACCGCGGTCACGTGTCCGATGGTGCGGACGCACCCGGTGATCGTCGCGCATGCGACCGCCACCGTGCAGCAACTGTTCGGCGGGAGGTTCCGATTCGGGATCGGGAGCGGCGAAGCGCTGAACGAGCACGTCACCGGCGAGAGGTGGCCGTCCATCGAGATCCGACTCGAGATGCTGGAGGAGGCGATGGCGGTGATCGGGCGGCTGTGGAGCGGCGAGACCC
>JALYHG010000125.1 GCA_030776725.1 Actinomycetota bacterium | reverse complement strand
CACGGTCAGGTGGAAGTTGGGGTCGATGAGCGTCGGCGTCGCCACCAGCAGCCGGCCGCGCAGCGACTCGGCCATCGCCCCTCCGTTCAGTCGGCCAGCTCGACCGTGCACGAGGCCAGGCCGCGTTCCTCGAGGTAGCGCTGGTGGTAACCCTCGGCCCGCCAGAACACCGCGGCAGGCTCGATCGCGGTGACGATCGGTCGGCGGTAGCGCCCCGACCGGTCACGGGCTTCCCGCGAGGCCTTGGCGGCTGCGGCTTGCTCCTCGGAGTGGGTGAAGATCACGGAGCGGTACTGTGAACCGACATCGGGACCCTGCCGGTTGAGCTGCGTCGGGTCGTGGCTGTCCCAGAACACATCCAGCAGATCGTCGTACGAGACACGTTCGGGGTCGTACTCGACGTGGACCACCTCAGCGTGCCCGGTGCGGTCGGTGCACACCTGTTCGTAGGTGGGGTCGTGGACGTGGCCGCCCATGTACCCGACGGCGGTGGCGGTGACGCCCTCGACCTGCCGGAACGCCGCCTCCACACCCCAGAAGCACCCCGCCCCGAACGTCGCCGTCTCGTTCATCGGCTCCCCTCAACACGTTCGCCGCACTGAAGGACCAGGATACGGATCACGGACGGTGCCGTTCCACGGTCATCTTGTCGACCTCGGTGTCGATCCTCCGCCATAGCTCGTTGCGAACCTCCATGAGCGCGTCCTTCATGGCCGGCTTGCGCGACGTCACCACGATCCGCTGCATCTTGGGCAGACGGGCTTCGAGCGTGACCTGCTGGTCGTTTCCGTCACGATCCTTGACCGAGAGCTCGAGGTCGACGGCGTCACCGTTGAACCGCTTCAGCCGTCGGTCGAGCTTGCGCAGCCTTCCGACGATCTCGTCGCGTTCGGCTTCCGGGAAACCGTTGCCCAGACGCAGCTGATCCACGGATGCGCGGTCGTCGCGGCTCGTCGCCATGCGATCTCCGATCTGATCGTGCGGTACGTCAGCGTCGCGTCCAACCTATGCCACCGGCGTGGCCCATGTGAGGTTCGTCGACGGTGCCCCGTCTCGACTCCTCAACGCGCCAGGGCGGAGCCGATGGACCGTGCAGCACGCACACATCCGGCGCGGTCGACGTCGAGGTGGGTGACGAGGCGGAGCGTCCGCGGACCCAGCGCCCCGCACAGGACGCCGGCGGCGGCGAGCTCGTCGGCCACCTGGTCCGCGTCGGCCGGAGCGGTGTCGACGTAGACCATGTTGGTGTGGACCTGGCCGACGTCGACCGCGTTGGGCACGGACTCGACCAGCGTCTCGGCCAGGATGCGTGCGTTGGCGTGATCTTCGGCCAGGCGGTCGCGGTGGTGGCGTAGAGCGTGCAGACCGGCTGCGGCGAGGACGCCAGCCTGGCGCATCGCGCCGCCGTACCGTCGCCGCCACCGGTGCGCCTCCGCGATCGCGTCGCCGTCCCCGACGAGCACCGAACCGACCGGCGCGCCGAGCCCCTTGGACAGCGAGAACATCAGCCCGTCTGCGACCCGCCCGTACGCGTCCGGGTCGACGCCCGCAGCGACCGCCGCGTTGAAGATGCGCGCCCCGTCGAGGTACAGGCGCACGCCGGCGGTGCGCGTCGCGTCCGCGATCGCCTGCAACCGGGCGAGCGGGTAGACCGTGCCGCCCCTGCGGTTGTGGGTCTGCTCGACCGCGACCAGCGAGGTCGGCGTCAGATGGTAGGCGTCGGGACGGACGGCGGCGGTGACCTGCTCCTGCGTCAGCAGCCCGTCCGGGGTGTCGACCGTGCGGAACTGCACCCCCGCGAGCACCGCCCCGGCGCCGTCCTCGTAGTCGACGATGTGCGCATCGGACTCGACAACGACCTCGGTGGCGGGGCGGGCCAGGACCCGCAGCCACAGCTGGTTGGCCATCACCCCGGACGGGACCAGCAGTGCCGCTTCGCGGCCGAACAGGGCCGCTGCCTCCTCCTGGAGGGCGTTGACGGTCGGGTCCTCGCCGTACACGTCGTCACCGACGTCGGCGTTGGCCATGGCGCGGCGCATCGCGGGCGTCGGGCGGGTGACGGTGTCCGAGCGCAGGTCCACGACGTCGGGCACGGCTGCTCCTGGGCGGTGTCGCTACCGTAGGCCGGCCACGACGCTGCCGCCGGGTGTCGGCGTGATGATGGTGTGACGACCGCTGCGATCTTCCCCGGAGATGACACGCGACGAGGGCCGACGACCCTAGCGTGGCCTGGAGGACAGCCGCTCAGCGTGGGGCAGCCTGTGGCCGGAGACATCCGCGTCGGGACGAGCGGCTGGCAGTACGACGACTGGGACGGCCGGTTCTACCCCGACGGCGTCGCTCGGACGCGCTGGTTCGACCACTACGCCAAGATCTTCCCCACCGTCGAGGTCAACTACAGCTTCTACCGCCTGCCGCGGACGTCGACCACGCAGCGCTGGCACGACCGCGCGCCCAACCGTTTCCGGTACGCCTGCAAGGGCAGCCGGTACGTCACCCACAACCTCAAGCTCGGGGAGGGCTCGGCGGAGGCGGTCGGGAACGTGATGCAGCGCATGGCGCCGCTGAAGACGTTCCTCGCCGTGATGCTGTGGCAGCTCCCGCCGAACCTCGGCAAGGACGTGCCTCGTCTGGACCGGTTCGTGTCGATCCTCCCCGCCGGCGTGGGTCACGCCGTGGAGTTCCGTCACACATCCTGGATCGACGACGAGGTCTTCGACACCCTCGACCGCCACGGGGTCGCGCACGTGTGGTTGAGCTCCCGTCGGATGCCACCCGACCGCACCCGCACCGGGGACCTGGTGTACGTGCGCTTCCACGGTCTCGGTGAGGAGCAGTACCGCTACGACTACTCCCCCTCGGAACTGGAGCCGTGGGCGGAGGCGGTGGTGGAGGCGGTCGCGGACGGCTCGGACGCGTACGTGTACTTCAACAACGACTACCAGGCGAACGCCCCCCGCAACGCCCGCACGTTCATCGAGCTGCTGGGAGATGCCGCGCTGCCGTGGCCGTAGGCGTGGATACACGGCAGCTGTCGGTCGACCGGCCGAGCCGACGCGACATTGCGAGCGTCCCGACACGGGAGTTGGATGGCGACACGGGCCCACGCTCACCGGTGGTCCCGACCCGATGACAGGACCGGCCATGGCCCGCACGCCGCGGGAGACGTTCCAGCACCACGTCCAGGCCCTGGGCGCGGAGGACCTCGACGAGATCGTCTCGGACTACACCGACGATGCCATCTTCATCGGCAACGGCATCGTGCGGCGCGGGAAGGAGGGGGTGCGGCAGGGGTTCGTCGAGCTGATCGAGACCGTTCCGAACGCGTCTTGGCAGTTGCCCACGCAGGTCTTCGAGGACGACGTCCTATACCTCGAGTGGACCGCCGACTCGAGGGACAACCGGGTCGACGACGGCACCGACACGTTCGTGTTCACCGAGGACGGCCAGATCCGTGTCCAGACGGTCAAGTACACCCCTCGATCGACCGGCTGAACCCGTCAGGTCTCCGCCCGCTGGACCCCGATCTCATCCAGAAGCCACGTGGACAGCGCATCGTGGATGGGGCGGTGCCCGGCGAAGATGCACGTTCCGTCCTCCGAGCCCACGGTCAGCTGGTGCAGCGACACGGCCCCGCCGGCCTCCTGCACCAACAGCTGACCGGCGGCGCGGTCCCACGGCTTGAGCCCGAACTCGTAGTACGCGTCGAACCGGCCGGCCGCGAGCCAAGCCAGGTCGAGGGCGGCCGCACCGACCCGTCGCACGTCGCGGACGCGCGGGAGCAGATCGGCGACCCACCGCCCCTGCTGTTCGCGTACCGCCGGTCCGTAGCTGAACCCGGTCGCGACCAGGGCCATGGACAGCTCTGCGGCGCTGCTGCGGACCTGGAGCGGTCGGCCGTTGCAGACCGCACCGCCTCCGCGGCGGGCCGCGAACGTCTCGCGGCGGTGCGGGTCACGGACGACTCCGACCACCATGCCGTGTTCGTCCTCGCACGCGATCGACACGCACCACGCCGGAACCCCGTAGAGGAAGTTGACCGTGCCGTCCAGCGGGTCGATCACCCAGCGCAGGCCACTGGTCCCGGCGCGGTTGGAGGCGTCCTCCTCGCCGATGATGCCGTCGTCGGGGCGGGCCTCGAGCAGGCCACCGGTGATGCTCTCCTCGGACGCACGGTCGGCCTCGGACACGGGATCGGTGGCGCTGCTCTTGGTGTCGAACTCCAACGTGCGCGACGCGTAGCTCAGCAGCAGGTCGCCGGCGTCCTCGGCGACGCGCGAAGCGAGCTCCACGAGCTCGTCTTCCATCACCCGAAGAAGGTCTCGGCGATCTCGTACAGGTCCCGCGGGACCTGTTTGAGCTCCTTGGTGGCGTCCTGCAGTGCGACAGCTTCGACGTGCTGGCCGATCAGGCCGGTCATCGTCCCCCACTCGCCACCGCGGGCCAGCTCGACCGCCTCGACGCCGAAGCGTGTGGCCAGCACCCGGTCGGCTGGGTGCGGGCTGCCTCCGCGCTGCACGTGGCCGAGGATCGTCACCCGCGCCGGGAACGACGTCCGCCCCTCGATCTCACGAGCGATCACGTGGCTGATCCCACCCAGGACGGGGCGGCCGAACTGGTCCTCCTCGTACTCGGGCATCGCCATGGTCCCCTCGGCCGGCCGTGCTCCTTCCGCCACGACGACGATCGAGAAGTCACGGCCGGACCCGGCCCGATGCTTGATGTGGCGGCACACCGCCGCGATGTCGAAGTTGAACTCCGGGATGAGGATCGCGTCGGCACCACCAGCCATGCCGGCGTAGGTCGCGATCCAGCCGGCGTGGCGGCCCATCACCTCCAACACCATGACGCGGTTGTGGGACTCGGCCGTCGAGTGCAGCCGATCGACCGCGGCGGTGGCGATACCGACCGCCGTGGTGAACCCGACCGTGAGGTTGGTCCCACCCACGTCGTTGTCGATGGTCTTGGGGATCCCGACGAGCGGGATGCCTTCGTCGGTCGCGAGTCGGGTCGCGGCGGACAGGGTTCCCTCTCCCCCGACGACGATCAAGCCGTCGAGACCGTGGATGTCCAGCGCCTCACGGATGCGATCCACCCCGCCGGGTTCGCGGAGCGGATCGACCCGCGACGTGCCGAGGATCGTCCCGCCGCGGTGGAGGATCCCACGGGTGGACGAGATCGTGAGCGGCTCGACCTGCATCTTGAGCACCCCGGCCCAGCCGTTGCGGAAGCCGAAGCAGTTGATGTTGCGCTGCTCGGCCCTGCGGACCACGGCACGGATCACGGCGTTGAGGCCGGGGCAGTCACCACCGCCGGTCAGGATTCCGATCCGGTTGGTCACGCGCCGCCTCCTCGTCGCCGATCTCGACGTCCATCGTAGGTGGGTCAGCGGCCAGGACCCGGACGGTCGCCCGCGCCTGTGCTGGTCAGCTGGCCGCGCGGGACGGTCGCACGCCGATGTGTACGGACGGGGCCGGGCGGTGGTCGCCGCTGCGAGACGGTCACCGCACCGGTCTTGACGGACGCCGCGTACTCGTCGACGTACTCCTGTCCGGACAGGAGCATGATCTCGTACATCAGCTCGTCGGCGGCTGACCGCAGCAGGAACGGGTCGTCGTCCGGCCCGCGGTAGCGGGACAGATCCAGCGGTCGCCCGTAGCGGACCGTCACGGGGCGGCGGCGCGGCAGGAACCGCCCCGGCGGCTGCACCTGGCGGGTCCCGACCACGCCGCAGGGCACGATGGGCACGTCACCCGCGAGCGCCAGTCGGATCGGCCCGGTCTTGCCCCGGTACAGGCGGCCATCGGGGCTCCGCGTCCCCTCCGGGTACACCCCGAGCAGATCACCGCGCCGCAGGACCTCCAGTCCGGCCTGCAGCGACTGCTTGGCCTTGTCGCCGCCCTGTCGGTAGGTCGGGATCACCCCCACCCCCTCGAAGAACCACCGGGTCCGCCACGACTCCCAGTACTCGGCCTTCCCCAGGTAGTACACCGGCCGGTCGAGGGGGAGCGGCAGGAGCAGGGAGTCGATGAACGACAGGTGGTTGGAGGCCAGGATGGCGCCGCCGGAGACCGGGACGTGCTCGGCCCCGTCGATGTAGAGGTGGAGGTAGCGGGTCAGGACCGGCCCCAACGTGGTGTGCAGGATCCGGTACAGCAGCGGAGCGTCCTTCATCCCCGGCATGGCGTCCCACTGATCGGTCCCCGCTACCCTGCGAGCGTAACGGCGGCTGGACGCGGCAACGGTCGTCGGCCCGCCGCGAGGACGCCTTCACCGGTGCCCGAGAGACCCTGGAGCTCTGCCGACGGGCGCCATCCCGCTGCGAGGGACACCGTCAACCGTGCCCGATGAACAACGGCCGCTGCTGTCCGAGCGTCTCCGGCGGTTGGCCACTCCCCTGGGGGTGCTGCTCGCGGCGTTGCTGGTCGTCACGTTGGCGTTCGAGGGTCCGCGGTGGCTGGCGACGTTCGTCGCCATCGCTGTCGTGGTGCTGGTGCTGTGGTTGCGGTCACGGTCCACCCATGACGACGGTCCGTACGGTCCGGGAGCGTCGTGACGTTCAGCGGCAGGCGCGCGACCGGCCTCGCTCATCGCACTCCCAGAGCGTCGCGGACGAACGCCAACTGCAGGCGGAGCAGGTTCTCGGCGACCGCCTCCTGCGGCGTCATGTGGCTCACCTCCGACAGCGGGAGGAAGCTGTGGGGGCGCCCGGCTTCCAGTAGGGCCCGTGACAGCCGCAGCGAGTGCGCCGCGACGACGTTGTCGTCGGCGAGCCCGTGGATCAGCATCAGCGGGCGGTCCAGCCGATGAGCGTCGTCGAGCAGGGACGAGCGCCGGTAGGCATCGGGGTGGTCATCGGGGTGGCCGAGGTACCGCTCGGTGTAGTGGGTGTCGTACAGCCGCCAGTCGGTGACGGGCGCGCCAGCGACCGCGGCGTGGAAGATCTCGGGGCGGCGAAGGACCGCCAACGCCGCCAGGTAGCCCCCGAAGGACCACCCGCGGATGGCGACCCGTCCGAGGTCGAGCCGCGGCTCGTGGTCAGCAGCGGCCTGCAGCGCAGCGACCTGGTCGTCGAGGACCGGCCCGGCCAGGTCCAGGTGGACGGCGCGCTCCCAGGCCGATCCGCGGGCGGGTGTTCCGCGCCCGTCGACGATCAGGACCGCGAACCCGTGGTCGGCGAACCACTGCGGGATGAGGAACCCATGGTGGGCTCGCAGGACCCGTTGTGCGTGGGGGCCACCGTAGGGATCGACGAGCACGGGTAGGGAGCCGCCGGGATCGTCGGTGGGGCGGAGCAGCGCGCCCCGCAGACGGCGCGGACCGAGCTCGAGCAGCTCGACGTGGGGCGCGATCAGCGGCGTCGCCGCGTGCGATGTGATCCGGATGTCACCGCGGCCGTGGCGTCGGACGGTGACCGCCACATCGTGCGAAGCCAGCGTCGTGGAGCTCACCACGACCACGTCGCCGCCCGCCGTCGCGGCGTGCACGCCGGGCTCGGACGTCAGCGGCTGCGGGGCGCTGCCGTCGACGGGGACGGCCACCACGTGGATCTGGGTGGGGTCGTCGTCCGATGCGGTGACCAGCACCCGTTCGGCGTCGACGTGGACGACGCTGCGGACGTGTAGACGCGGGGGGGACACCGCAACGCCGTCGATCAGCACCCGTCGGACGCCGTCACCGTCGGCTGTGGTCACGAGCCGTCCGGCGGGGAGCCAGCTTGGCACGCCGCTGACCAGATCCACCCAGTGACGGTCGGTGTCCTCGGCCACCACCCGGGTGGTGGCGCGGTCCGGGTCGGCGACCAGCGTCCGGGTCCGTCGCTGGTCGCGGCTCTGCACCAGGATGGTCAGCGGCCCGCCATCGGACTCCCAGCGCACGGCTGCCATGTACGGGAACGTCTCACGGTCCCAGTCGATGCGGCGGCGCTCCCCGTCGAGTTCGACGATCCACAGCGTCACGTCGGCGTTGGCGGTGCCCGCTGCCGGGTAGGCGACCGCGGTCGGTTCCGTCCCCGGTTCGGTCGGGTTGGCGATCCACCAACGCGCCACTGAGGCCTCGTTGACCCGCGCCGCGGCGAGCCGTTCACCGTCGGGTGACCACCAGTACCCGCGGGAACGGCCCATCTCCTCGGCGGCGACGAACTCGGCCACGCCGAAACGCACGCCGTCCTCGCGGGCGACGCACCGAGCGGTGTCCGCAGCCAGGTCGACCACCCAGAGCGCTCCCTCACGCACGTACGCGACCCGCCGGGCGGTGGGGTCGGGGCGCGGGTCGTACACCGCGTCGGCTCCCCCGACGCGACGGACCGCGCCGGTGGCGACGTCCGCGACGTGCAGTCGCCCCCCCAACGCGAACGCCACCAGGTTCAGGTCGCGGTCACCGGCGAACGACACGATCCCGGAGCCTGCCTCGCGCAGGCGTTCTCGGCGGGCCCGCTCCTCGGAGGGCAGCGTGTCGGCATCGACGTCGGCGAGGGCGGCCGGGTCCGCCAGCAGCCGCTCCTCACCACGATCGACATCGAACGACCACAGCAGGTGAACGGGGTCCTCGGCCCCGCCCGAGCGACGGAACAGCACCCGCGAACCGTCGGCTGCGACGGTCAGATCACGCGGCCGCCCGAGGGTGAACCGCTGGGTCCGCGCCGACTGCCGCGGGAACCGGTCGCGCCCGCTGCCGGTCACGCGGCGGGCTCACCGCGGGCGCGGCCGGTCGGCGG
>JALYHG010000124.1 GCA_030776725.1 Actinomycetota bacterium | reverse complement strand
AACGCATCGGCCACGCCGACCCCGCCATCACCATGCAGATCTACGCCCACGCCCTCGAAGGCGACGACGCCACCGCGCCGAGATCACCGCCGCAGCCATCTTCGGCCGGTGACACCGCTGATGGTGTCAATATGGTGTCACGGGGACCGAAAACGCTCCGAATCGCCTCTCTAGCCGGATACCCGATTCTGCAAGATTCGACTGGCTAGAGGGGTGTAGCTGTGAAGTGGGCGAGAGAGGACTTGAACCTCCACCCCCTCTCGGGGACACGGACCTGAACCGTGCGCGTCTGCCAATTCCGCCACTCGCCCGTGACGGCGGGGTACGCCGGACCGGGAGCGTACCGTCCGACGCACCGGCCGACGACCGTGTGTGCGACAGCGACCGGCCGGATGGCCCTCAGCGCGTCGCTGACGCAGCGTCGCCTCCACGCTACCCGTTCGGACAGGTGGTCGGCTGGCGTCTCGGATAGGGTCGCGCGTTCCATTGAGGGAACAGGGGGCGGGCCCGGAGGGCGACCGGGTCCGCCCTAGCTTGCGGTGCGTGCAGACGCCGCAGCCACGGGTTCGTGGACGTCGCCTTGGTGCAGTGAGGACGCCGATGGGCGTACTGAACGACTTCGAGCGACGGCTCGAAGACGCCGTCGAGGGCTTCTTCGCCCGCGCGTTCCGCTCCGGGCTGCAACCGATCGAGCTGGCCAAGGCCCTGCGGCGCTACGCCGCCGGGAACCGGCACGTCACCGAGGACGGGGTCGTGGTGCCCAACGTCTACCGCTTCCGCCTCAACCCCAAGGACATCGAACGACTGTCGACGTTCGGAGAGCGACTCCGCAAGGAGCTCGGCGAGGTCGTGTTGGGCACAGCTGCGGAGAACGACTGGCTGCTCCGCGGGCCAGCTCTGGTCCGCATCGAACCGGCCGACGACGTCGGATACGGGACCTACGAGCTCGCCGGACGGGTCGAAGCCGTTGACCCCGACGCCACAGGAGCCGTCACCGACCTCGAGGAACGTCCGCCTCCGCCGGGGCGTCGGGCGTCGCTCCGGGTCGTGAGCGGAAGCGAGCGTGGAGCCGAGATCCGGTTGTCCGGCACCCGGATGGTCGCCGGCCGCCGCTCGGACTGCGACATCCACCTGGACGATCCCACGGTGTCCCGCCAGCACGCCGCGTTCGTTCGGCGCGGCAGCGACTGGTGGGTGGTGGACCTGGACTCGACCAACGGAACCCGCGTCAACGGCACGGAGACGAACGAGCGGACGATCCGCGCCGGAGACCGCATCGAACTCGGCGAAGCCGTCGTTGAACTCGTCGAAGGGTGACCGCGTGCCCACCGTCCCTGCTGCCCCGAGGTGACCACCGACCGTGCCGATCGCGCTGCTCACCTTGCTCAAGCTGGTCCTGCTGGCGCTGCTGTACCTGTTCCTGGTGCAGGCCATCCGCGCCGTCACCGCCGACCTGTACGGTCCCCGTCGCCGCGCCAGCAGTCCCCGGCCGGCCGTGGCCGGCTCGTCCCCCAAGCGCAGCAACCGCCGCCCGCCACGCGAGCTCGTCGTTCACCCCCCGGACGGACGGCCGAGCGTCATCCCGCTTCGTGACGAGGCGGTCACCCTCGGTCGCAGCGAGAGGATGACGGTGACGCTCGACGACGTCTACGTGTCGGACGAGCACGCGATCGTCGCCCCCAACGGCGACGGCTGGGTCGTCCGCGACCTGGGATCGACCAACGGCACGTACCTCAACGGTGCGAAGGTGTCCCAGGCCACCCCCGTCGCCGCAGGCGACCAGGTACGGATCGGCAAGACCCGCGTTGAGGTCCGTCGATGACCGGCGCCCCGAACGGACAACCGGACGGACCACGGGGGCCACAGCCGCAACGGGCGACCGGCGCGCGAGGGAGCCGGTGATACGCCTGGAGACGGCAGCTGCCACCCACAAGGGTCGGGTACGCCCCCGCAACGAGGACTCGTACTACGCCGGCGAGAGGGTCTTCGCCGTCGCGGACGGGATGGGTGGACACCTGGCCGGTGACGTCGCCGCAGCGACCGCGCTGCTGCCGATCCAGGGTCTGGACGGCAAGGTCTACTCCGACGCCGCCAGCGCTCGAGCCGCGTTGCTCGACGCGATCCTCGCGGCCAACGCCGCGGTCGTTCGCAAGGCCGCCGACGAACCCGACCTGCACGGGATGGGGACGACGTTGACGGCGACGATCGTGGAGGGACGGCGGCTGCATGTGGGCCACGTCGGCGATTCGCGTGCCTACCTGGCCCGCAACGGCGACGTCACGCAGCTGACCCGCGACCACACCTTGGTGGAGCACCTGATCGAGGAAGGCCAGATCACCAAGGAGGAGGCCGCCCGCCACCCGCAGCGGTCGATCGTCACCCGGGCGATCGGCGTGGACGTCGAGCTGGACGTCGACACCCTCACGATCGACCTGGCCGCCGGCGACCAGGTCCTGCTGTGCTCCGATGGGTTGACCGGCCCGGTCTCCGACGACCAGATCCTCGCGACGCTGAACGCCGGTCACCGGCCCGAGACGACGGTCCAACGTCTGATCGACCTGGCCAACGAAGCAGGCGGTCCCGACAACATCACGGTGGTGCTGCTGCGCTACGGGGGGGTGGACTCCGACGACGGAACCGCGAAGGTGATCCGGACCGACGCCCACGCCGAGCGGCTGGAGGAGGACTGGGCGGACCGGCTGGGCCATCTGGGGACCCTCGGGGGGCAGCTGCCGGGCGCCGTGGGCAGCGCCGACGAGACCACCCGATCGGGGCGTGGGCAACGGGTCGCAGCCGTGATCGGCGCCGTCATCGCGTTGATCGTCGTGGCCGCGCTGGGAGGCTGGTGGCTGCTGTCGCGGTCGTTCTTCGTCGGGCTCGACGCTGACCGCGTGGCGATCTACCACGGCATCCCGGCCGAGCTGGGTCCCGTCGAGCTGTCGTGGGTGGCCGAGACCACAGAGCTGACCGTCCGAGACGTCCCCCCCTGGTACGTCCGGCAGCTGGAGGAGGGCATCCCCGCGGCCGACCTGCTCGACGCCCGCTACATCGTCGACAACGCCCCGAGCCGGACCACGCCGCAGGACTCCCAACCTCGGACGACGCCGACGCCGACCCAGACCGCGTCGTGAACGGCGGCTCGGCAGCCTCCATCGCCGAGCAGGCGCGCACCCGGGAGCGGCAACTGCTCCTCCTGGCGCTTGTCGTGGTGCTCGGCGCGTACGCCTTGATGGGAGTGGCGGCCGCCGGCGACCTGCCCGCCGGGACGCTGGCCTACGGCGGGGCGCTGACCGCACTGGCGGTGGTGGCTCACCTTGCGGTGCGGCGCCTCACCCCGTTCGCCGACCCGGTGATCCTGCCGGTGGCGTTCTTGTTGAACGGTCTGGGCCTGGTGCTGGTGCGGCGCGTCGACTTCGCCCAGGACACCGACCTCGCCATCGCCCAGACGACGTGGACGGTGGTCGGCATCGGCCTGTTCGCGCTCACGCTCCTGGCGGTCACCGACCACCGGCAGCTGGCCCGCTACCGGTACACGGCGGGGCTCGCCGCGCTGGTCCTGCTGCTGCTGCCGATGACGCCGGAGATCGGGCGGGAGATCAACGGCGCCCGGTTGTGGGTCGACCTGGGTCCGGTGACGTTCCAGCCGGGTGAACTGGCCAAGATCGCGATGGTGGTGTTCCTCGCCGGGTACCTCGAGGACAAGCGCGCGCTGCTGTCTGTGGCCACCACCCGCATCGGTCCGGTGCTGCTGCCGCCCGTCCGCCACCTCGCTCCCGTCCTGGTGGCCGCGCTGGGAGGGGTGGCGATCCTCGTGGCGCAACGGGACCTCGGCAGCAGCCTGCTGTTCTTCGGGGTGTTCGTCGCGATGCTGTACATCGCGACGGGGCGTCTGGCCTACCCGTCGGTGGGGATCGCCACGTTCGCGGCCGCCGGCGCCCTGGCCTACGCCACGTTCGGTCACGTGCGGCAGCGCTTCACGATCTGGCTCGACCCGTGGGCGCCCGAACGGATCAACGATGAGGCCTACCAGCTGGTGCAGTCCCTGTTCGCGCTGGGCACCGGGGGGGTGACCGGCACGGGACTGGGTCTGGGCCAGCCCGACATCCCCGCCGCCGCGACCGATGCGATCTTCGCGGTCCTCGGCGAGGAGCTGGGGCTGTTGGGCACCACCGCGGCGCTGGTGTGCTTCGTCCTGCTGGTCGCTCGCGGCTACAAGGCGGCGCTGACCGCCACCGACGAGGTCGGCACGCTGCTGGCTGCCGGGCTGTCGACGATCTTGGCGTTGCAGGTGTTCGTCATCGTCGGTGGGATCACGCGGCTGGTCCCGCTGACCGGCATCACGCTGCCGTTCGTCTCGTACGGGGGCTCGAGCCTGATCGCCAACTACCTGTTGATCGCGCTGCTGCTGCGGGTCAGTGACTCGGCCCGCCGCACGGCGCGCATGGGACGCGCCGCCGCCCGCAGGGGCCCATCGTGACCCGCCAGGTGCGTCGCGTCGCCACCGTCATGCTCGTGCTGTTCGGCGCGTTGTTCGTCAACCTCAACGTCATCCAGCTGATCCGCGCCGACGAGTTCGTCAACCACCCCGCCAACCACCGGCTGCTGATCCAGGAGTACCGGATCCAGCGCGGGCCGATCGTGGTCGGAGACGAACGGATCGCGTTCAGCGTCGAGACGGACCACCAGCTGAAGTACCTGCGCCGGTACGACCCGGCGCGGCTGTACGCCCACCTGGTCGGGTACTACTCCGTCATCTTCGGGCGTGCGGGCCTGGAGGCGGCGCTCAACGAGACGCTGACCGGGACCCCCACCGATCTGCTGGCACAGAACCTGGCGCAGCTGCTCGGCGCCCAGGACCCGGCAGGAAACGTGATCCGCTTGACCGTCGACCCCGCGGCGCAGGAGGCGGCACGCGACGCGCTGGGCGACCGCCCCGGCGCGATCGTGGCACTCGACCCGATCTCCGGTGCGGTCCTGGCGCACGTCTCCAACCCGACCTACGACCCGAACTTGCTGTCCAGCCACGACCCGCAGCAGATCCGGACCTACTGGCAGCAGCTGAACGACCACCCCGACGAGCCGCTCGCCAACCGGGCGACCCAGCGCCGCTACCAGCCGGGTTCCACCATGAAGCTCATCGTGGCCGCAGCCGCACTCGAACACGGCTTCAGCGTCGACACCGCGTTCGAGGACGTCGCCGGCTACAGCCCGCCAGGCACGACCCACGCGATCCGCAACTACGGCGGCGGGACCTGCCGTGGCGGGGGGACGCTCACGCTCGCCGAGGCGCTGGTCGTGTCGTGCAACACCGTCTTCGCCCGGCTGGGGGTCGAGCTGGGCGCGGACGCGCTGGTCGAACAGGCGGAGAAGTTCGGCTTCAACCGTCGTCCTCCCTACGAGCTGCCCGTCGTCGAGAGCGTGATCCCCGACGACCTCGACCCGCCGCAGGCCGCCCAGGCGGCGCTCGGCGCTTTCGACGTGCAGGCCACCGCCCTGCAGACGGCGATGGTCGTGCAGGCCATCGCCAACCGCGGGGTGCTGATGCGCCCGCACGTGGTCGCCGAGGTCCTCGACCGCAGCGGCCGGCGCGTCCGCGGCGCCGACAGCGGCCCCTGGATCGACGGGGCGTTCACCGCCCAGGCCATGACCGAGGACAACGCTGCCAAGCTCGCCGACCTGATGGTGCGGGTCGTCCGCGACGGCACCGGTCGCCGCGCCCAGATCGATGGGGCGACGGTGGGCGGCAAGACCGGGACGGCCGACCCCGGTCAGCGGATCACCCCGCACGTGTGGTTCGCGGGGTTCGCCGCGACACCGGACCCGGGTGGCGGGGCGCCGGTGCCGCGGGTGGCGGTCGCGGTGGTGCTGCCCAACGCCGGGGAGGGGGCGACCGGCGGCGGGTTGGCGGCTCCCATGGCACGGGCGGTGATGGCCGCTGCCCTGCAGCGGACCGGCGGATGACCCCACCGTCACCGCGGCCGGACTCTCCCCCGGCCTGGATAGGTCAGGTCCTGGGCGGCCGGTACCGCCTGGAGCGACCGATCGGGCACGGCGGCATGGCGGAGGTCTTCGCCGCCCGCGACCAACGCCTCGACCGTGACGTGGCGGTGAAGGTCCTGCGGCCGCTGTTCGCGGACGACGAGCAGTCCCTTGCCCGCTTCGAACGTGAAGCGCGGGCGGCCGCCACGTTGAACCACGCCAACGTCGTCGCGGTCCACGACTACGGCGAAGACGACGGGCGGCCCTACCTCGTGATGGAGCTGGTGGACGGCCGATCCCTCGACGCGCTGATCGACGGGGGACTGGCACCCGATCGTGCACTCGAGATCTGCACCGACGTGTGCGCCGCGCTCGGTGCTGCCCACGACGCCGGTCTGGTCCACCGCGACATCAAGCCCGCCAACATCCTCGTCGCCGACGACGGCACCGTGAAGGTCGCCGACTTCGGCATCGCGTACGCCGTCGGCGGCGACACCCTGGCGATGACGTCGGTGTTGGGCACCGCTGCGTACCTCTCACCGGAGCAGGCCCAGGGCGCCCCGGTCGACGCCCGCTCCGACGTCTACTCGCTGGGGACGGTCCTGTACGAGATGCTCACCGGCAGCCCACCCTTCACGGGCGACTCCCTGGTTCAGGTCGCGCTCAGGCACGTCTCGGACACCCCCCGGCCGCCACGTGACCGGACCCCGCGCATCGAGCCGGAGCTCGAGGCGGTCGTCCTGACCTCCCTCGCCAAGGACCCCGCCGACCGCTATCCGTCAGCGGAGGCGATGCGCGACGACCTCCTGGCGGTGCGCCACGGCGAGCCGGTCGTGGCCGACCACGCCGCCGCCCGCGCCGCGGCGGCAGGGGTTGCTGGTGAGGCTGCGGCGCGGATGCTCGAACGTGTGAGCGACACCGCCCCGCTCGAACCGGTCGCTGACCCGGACGGCGGTGACGGCGACGAGCGGCGCCGGCCCTTGCTGGCGTTCGTCGCGGCGGCGCTGCTGGTGGCTGCCGCCGGCATCGCGGCGCTGCTGGTCACCACCGGGGAGGACACGAGCGTCGAGGTGGTGAGGGTCCCCGACGTCGTCGGCGCCCCGCTGGACCTCGCGTTGGCGCGCCTGGATGCCCGCGGTCTGTCGGGTCAGCGGGCCGGTGCCGAACCCCACAGCGACATCCCCACCGGACACGTCGCCGCAGCTGAGCCTGGCGAGGGACAAGAGGTGGCGCCCGGCACGGTGGTACAGCTGACCATCTCGTCGGGACCGCCTGAGCCCGCCACGACCGCCCCCACCGAACCGCCCGACACCACCACCGCACCAGCCGACGTCACAGACCAACCGGGCGGAGACGCGCAGGAACCAGTCGACGAGCCCGACCAACCCCCGCAACAGGCACCCGGCGGACCGGGGAACGGACCGGGGCAGCCCCCCGGTCAGGGAGGCGAGCCACCGGGCCACGGAGGCGAGCCGCCAGGCCAGGCGGGGGAGCCGCCGGGCCAGGCGGGGAAGCCGCCAGGCCAGACGTAGGCGGACACGACACGTCCCGTCACGGCGCACGGCCGCCCAGCGGGTTGAGGCCGCCGGAAGAGCCACCGCAGCAGCGCCTCCTGATACGGTTGCGCCGCCATCCGACGTGGAACGAGCCGGATCGTGAGTTCGCAGACCCGTGGTGGCTCCGCCGTGCCCGGTGCGGGACTCCTGCTCGGTGGCCGCTACCGCTTGGATCGCCGCATCGGCCGGGGCGGCATGGCCCAGGTGTGGGCGGCCCACGACGAGGTCCTCGACCGCCCCGTCGCCGTCAAGTTGCTGTCGGCACGTTTCCACGACGACCCGGACTTCCAGCAGCGGTTCCGCCGCGAGGCCCAGCAGGCCGCAGCCCTCAACCACCCGAACATCGTCGCGGTGTACGACACCGGCGAGCACGACGGTCTGCCGTTCATCGTGATGGAGCTCGTCCACGGCCGCTCGCTGCAACAGATCATGTCGCATGGCGGGCTCACCGAGGAGCGGGCACTCGAGGTGTGCGCGGAGGTCTGCTCCGCGCTGGCGTACGCCCACGGCCGCGGGATCATCCACCGTGACATCAAGCCCGGCAACATCCTGATCGACGACAACGGCGACGTGAAGGTCACCGACCTCGGGATCGCGCGGGCGATCGACGCCGAGACCGTCACCCAGACTGCCGCGGTGCTCGGCACGGCCGCGTACCTCTCGCCGGAGCAGGCACAGGGCGCCCGGCTGGACGCCAGCTCGGACATCTACTCCCTGGGCATCGTCCTGTACGAGATGCTCAGCGGGCGCCCGCCCTTCCAGGGAGACAGCGCGGTGGGTGTGGCCTACCAGCACGTCCAGGAGCAGCCCCGACCGCCCCGCGAGTGCAACCCGGACGTCTCCCCGGCGGCGGAGGCGATCGCGATGAAGGCGGTGGCCAAGAACCCCGCGAACCGCTACGCCAGCGCGGAGGCGATGCGCGACGACCTCGTGCGGGCCCACGCCGGCGAGTCGGTCGATGCTCCCGCCGTGCTCCTGCCCGACGACACCGCGGTGATCGAGTCGGAACTCGCCCCGCGCAGACCCCCGCCGACCGCCACACAGCAGCGCCGCCGCCGCACGGTCGGGTACCTGGCGCTGGGCATCGTCACGGTCCTGGCGTTCGCCGGAGGGCTGTGGCTGCTGGCCTCGCTGCTCAGCGGTGACGCCACCCTGACACGGACCGTGCCCAGGGTCATCGGCGAGCCGATCACGGACGCCTACGGGACCCTCGAGGCGTACGGGCTGACGCCGCGGACCGCACCGGACGGCGTCTACCATGACACGATCCCGGACGGGCACGTGGTCGATCAGGACCCTGCCCCCGGCAACGAGGTTGAGGACGGCGCGGTCGTCGTGCTGACCGTGTCGCGTGGCGTGCAGCCGGTGACGGTGCCGAACGTGGGCGGCTCGGCCGAGGAGGACGCCATCGCCACCATCCGGGAAGCTGGCCTGTCGGTCGGTGACCGGGTCAAGGAGTTCTCCGACGAGGTGCCCAGTGGCCGGGTGATCGGCACCGACCCACCCGGCGGCGAGCAGGTACCAAAGAACTCCACCGTGACACTGATCGTCAGCGCCGGTCAGGAGACCGAGATCGTGCCCAACGTGGTGCGGCAGACCGAGTCGGAGGCCCGCTTCCAGCTCGAGGAGCGCGACTTCAAGGTGCTCGTGGTCCGCGAGTTCGACCCGGCCGTGGACCGCGGTCGCGTGATCCGCCAGAATCCCGACGGCAACCAGCCCGCGCGGAAGGGTTCGGAGGTCACGATCGTGGTCAGCGAGGGACCGCAGGAGCCACCGACCCCGTCACCGTCTCCGTCACCGACGGCGACGCCGAGCCCGTCGCCGTCACCGACCGAGGCCGTGCAACTCCCGATCGACCCGGGCGGAACGTGACGTGATGCGGTGGATCGTCGCTGTGGTCGCGGCCGCGTCGGTGGCCTGCGGCGGGTCGGACACCTCGCTGCAAGCGTTCTGCGACGCCTGGGGGACGTATACCCAGCAGTCTCAGCAGGGCGACCGGGATGCTGATGCCAGCGACGGGCATGCCCACGAGGACGGCGGCCACGCCCACGAGGATGGCAGGCAGGCGGGCGAGCACGCCCATGACGTGCAGGTGGTGCTCCTGGCCAACGCCCCGGACGAGCTCCGCGACGACGTCGGCCTGGTGGTCGCCGACGAGTACCGACCGCACGCCGACGCGGAGGCGGCACGGCAACGGATCGCCGACTACACCAGCCGCAACTGCGGCTGACCTGGCGTCCATGGCGGGGCGTCAGGTCGCCGACGCGCGCAGCGGCGCCAGGCCGGGGTCGGTGGGCTGCACGACGTGCAGGCCACGCGCCCGCCACATCTGAACGACGGCGGGCCGGTCGTCGACGACGAACGCGACGTCGAACCGGTCGCGGATGTGGCGCTCGTACAGCTCGGCCTTGACCACGTGGTCGGGGCGGAAGTCACCGCCGCGGCGCATCAGCAGCTGGTCGTAGGGGACGTCGTGCTCTGCGAGCCACCGCTCGCAGACCTCGCGGTAGTCGTCGGGACGGCCGGTCACGATCAGCTTCGCGGCGTCGCCGTGGTCAGCGCGGAGCAGCTCCACCACCCACGGGACCGGCGCGTCCTCACCC
>JALYHG010000123.1 GCA_030776725.1 Actinomycetota bacterium | reverse complement strand
CGCCTGTCGGCGGGGAGGTACTCGATCGCGAGCTTGCGGGCGAGGTAGTCGATGATCGACGTCGCGAAGCGGATCTCCTCGTCGTCGGTCATCCCGGCCGGCTCGAAGCGCATGTTCATGAACTTCTGCACGTACACCTCGAGCGGGACGCCGTACTGCAGACCGAGGCTGACGCTGATCGCGAACGCGTCCATCACCCCCGACAGGGTCGAACCCTGCTTGCCGAGCTTGACGAAGATCTCCCCGATCCCGTCACCGGGGTACTCTCCCGCGGTGAGGTAACCCTCCGCGTCGGCCACCCGGAACGAGATCGTCTGGCTGGGCCGCTGCTTGGGCAGCTTCCGGCGGACCATCCGCTCGCGGGTCTCGATGGCGGGGGACGGCACCGGCGACTCGGCCTCGTCGGTCTTGGTGACCGACAGCGGCTGTGCGACCTTGCAGTTGTCGCGGTAGATCGCGATCGCCTTGATGCCCAGCTGCCACGCGTCGTAGAACAGCTGCTCGACGTCCTCGACGGTGGCCGTTTCGGGCATGTTGACAGTTTTGCTTATCGCACCCGAGATGAACGGCTGTGCCGCCGCCATCATCTTCACGTGTCCCATGTAGTGGATGGCGTTGTCACCCATCGCGCACTGGAAGACCGGCATGTGCTCGTCGCGGAGCGCCGGGGCGCCGTCGATCGTCTTGTGCTCGTCGATGTGGGCGACGATCGCCTCGATCTGCTCGTCGTTGTACCCGAGCTGGTGCAGGGCCCGGGGCACGGTGCGGTTCACGATCGACATCGACCCGCCACCGACCAGCTTCTTGGTCTTGACCAGCCCGAGGTCGGGCTCGATGCCGGTCGTGTCGCAGTCCATCACCAAGCCGATGGTGTTGTGACTGACGAACCCGTTGGCGACGTAGGTGACGTTGTCGGGGACGGACAGGTCGTAGGTGAGCTCGTCGTCGCCGAGCTCCGCACTCACCACCGTGTCGAGCAGCCACCGGACCGACGGAACCGGGTCCACGTCGGCGCCGCCGTCGCCGGTGGCGTCGACGCCGACCAGGTCGGCCTCGTCATCCTGCGCCAGGACGTGCCCATCCACGTCCAGCACCGCGACCGTCGCCCCTGTCGCGTCGTCGTGCACCCGGCGGGTCGAGGGGGTGCCGAGTGCCAGCAACAACGTCTGCACCTCATCGCAGAACTCCTCGGACGTCGTGGACCACGGCATGCCGGCGGCGTGCCCGCTCGAGCTCGCATGAAGCAGGCCACGCAGGAACGCCGAGTACACCTTCCGGTCGTTGCTGTGCAGCACCGCGTCCGGCACCTGCGCGACACGGGCTCCGCTGGACGATCGTGTCCCCGCGAAGCCGCACGCTTCCCACCACGCCGCGAGCCGGTCGGAGGCGAACACCACGTCGACGCGGTCACCGCGCTGCGACACCTCCGCCTCGACGTCGAACTGCTCCTTGCCGGTCAGACGCAGGTCTTCGACCCGGTCGAAGTCTTCGGCGGGCACGTGCACGCGGACGCTGCCGTCGCGCACCGAACCGTCGCCGAGGACGCAGCCCACCAGCCACGCCAACTCCGCGGTCAGTTGCCGCGGGGCGACCACGCCACCGTCGCCCTCGGGCAGCGGCGGGAGCTCGACGCTCCGCGGCTCGCCGATCAGCTGGCCGAGCGCGAGCGGGACGCGGTCGCCCGGCTGCAGCTCGTCGAACCGCCGCCACACCCACTCCCCGGTGTCGGCGACGACCTTCACACGGTGGCGGGGCGTGCCACGCAGCCGGTAGCCGCGTGTCGTCGAGACGGTCACGACCGACTCCGAACCGTTCACGTAGAAGTGGGTCGCGTCACGCGGACCCTCGTCGGTGGACACCTGGACTCCCAGGGCCTGCCACCGCTGACCGGCGGGGTCCCCCAGCGACGCCAGACGCACCAGCCCGTGCTCGGTCGGCACCAGCGTGCCACCCACCAGACATCCGGTCGGTGCCAGGACCGTCGCCTGCGAGTTGCGGAAACCGTGCTCCGCGCCGACTTCGTACGCTTCCTTCCAGGCGCGTTTGGCTGCACCGAGCAGGTCACCGGGGACCGGGCGGGGATCGATCTTCTCGGCCTCGTCGCCGTGCATCTCGATCACGCGCAGCATGGCATCGGCGTTGCGGGGGTAGCCGGAGAACGGGCCGGTCACCTTCGCGATCTCCGCCGACGTGCGGTACGCGTGGCCCGTCATCAACGCGGTCAGCGCGCCACACCACGCCCGGCCCTCGTCGCTGTCGTACGGCAGGCCAAGCGACATCAACAGCCCGCCGAGGTTCGCGTACCCCAGCCCCAGCTCGCGGAACGCCAGGGCGTTGTCGCGGATCTTGTCGGTCGGGTACGAACTGTTCCCGACGATGATCTCCTGGGCGGTGATCGTCAGTTCGATCGCGCGCTTGTACGCCTCGACGTCGAAGCGGTCGGCCTCGTAGTCGTAGAACTTCTTGAGGTTCAGTGACGCCAGGTTGCAGGCCGAGTTGTCCAGGTGCATGTACTCGCTGTTGTGCGCGATGAGGGAGTGATCGGTGAACGCCCCGTCGTCCGTCACAGCGAAGTTGTGCGTCCCCTCGACCTCCATGTCGAACACGGTGACCGGTTCGGGCAGAACGATCCGGAAGACCTGCGACACGTGGTCGATCCGGTCACCGTCCGGTCCGACGGCGCGGAGCGCCATCCCGGGGTCGAGCAGTTGCGCCTCCACGTACCGCCCATCGGCGAGCAGGAAGCGGTGCTCCGGCGTGCACCGCAGGTTGACGCCACCGACCGTGACGACCTCGACGACGTTGCGCGCCTCGCCGGCGACCCACACGCTCGTCGCCCGCCGCCACACGTGCTCTCCGGACGCCAGGTCGTAGGCGCGGACCTCCGGCAGCTCCTCACCGGTGCGTGCCCGCTTGTCGAGCACGTCGAACCTCAGCAGCCCTTCGGATGTCTCGACCAGCGTCTCCGCGACGAAGCAGCACGGGTTGCTCGCGTTGATCCGCCCCGACTCGGGGCAGGTGTGCCAACGGTTGATGGTCGTGTCGTACTGCATGCCCGGGTCGGCGCACTCCCACGTGGCTCGTGCGATCTGGCTCATGACGTCCCGCGCCTTCTTCCGCTCGATCACGTCGCCGGACGTCACCGCGCGCAGCTCGTAGTCCTCGTCGTTCTCCCAGGCGCGCATGAACTCGTCGGTGACCCGGACCGAGTTGTTCGCGTTCTGGTACTGGATCGAGGCGTAATCGGGGCTGTCGAGGTCCATGTCGATCCCCGACTCGCGCAGGACGCGGATCTTGCGCTCCTCCCGTGCCTTGCACCAGATGAACTCCTCGACGTCGGGATGGTCGACGTTGAGGATGACCATCTTCGCCGCGCGACGGGTCTTGCCTCCGCTGCGGATCGTCCCGGCCGAGGCGTCGGCGCCGCGCATGAACGACACGGGACCTGACGGCTCCCCGCCGCCAGAGAGCTGCTCCTTGGACGAACGGATGGTGGAGAGGTTGACGCCCGATCCCGAGCCGCCCTTGAAGATCAGCCCCTCCTCGACGTACCAGTTCAGGATGGAGCTCATCGTGTCCTCGACGGCGAGGATGAAGCACGCCGAGCACTGTGGCTCCTTCTCGACGCCGACGTTGAACCAGACCGGCGAGTTGAAGGCCATCTTCTGGTTGACCAGCAGGTGCTTGAGTTCGTGGTTGAAGGCCTCAGCGGACTCCTCGTCAGCGAAGTAGCCGTCCGTGGTCCCCCAGGCGGTGATGGTGTCGGCGACCCGGTCGATCATCTGCTTGACCGAGCGCTCGCGCCGTGGGGTGCCCAGCTGCCCGCGGAAGTACTTCTGCGCCACGATGGTGGTGGCGTTCAGCGACCACGACGCCGGGAACTCCACGCCCCGCTGCTCGAAGGAGGTGGACCCGTCGCGCCAGTTGGTGATCACCGCATCGCGCAGTTCCCACTCCACCTCGTCGTAGGGGTGGACGCCCTCCCGGGTGAAGAACCGGCCGACCTTCAACCCGCGGGCACCATCCTCGGAGACGGTGGTGTGCAGCGGCTCACCGTCGCCCGACGCGTGCGGCGTGGTGAGGTCGGCCTGCGCGACCGTGGCGAGGTCGATCGCAGCCTCGTCGCGGCCGTTGTTCCTGGCCTGCGCCATGGAGTCCCTCCGGGTTGTCGAGTGACGGCGGTGGAGTTACGACGCTGTGATTAGAGAGGGCAGCTGGGTCAGTGTCAACGATGCGTCGCGACCGGCCAACCACCACCGGTTGGGCCGTTCCACATGGGCGAGCACAACATGTTGTGTTTCCACCGCGAAGCCACCGACGCTGCACCCGGTTATCCACAGGCTACCCACACGTTCGTCACAGCTCCGTCCACGTGCTTGCTGTTTGCGAGCAGCGCGCCGTCCGCACGAGAGGTTGCGTTCAGCGCGCCGCTCAGCCGACATGGTGGCACGAGGGCGTGACAGCCGGCCCACTGAGCTTGGCCTGCCAGTCGCGGCGCCCCACTACGCTTGTGATCACCGCCGGCCGGCTGGAGGTTCCCCTCATGCCAGACGACCGTCCCGAGGTGCACCTGCGCGTGCTGACACCCGAGGACGCCCCGTGGATGACCCAGCTCGACGACCAGGGCTACGAAGGCATGGCCCGGCGTTTCGCCTGGAACGAGGAGAAGCTCGCGGCCGAGATCGCCTCGGGGATCTGGGCGTGCGAGGAACAGGTCGGCTGGGCGGTGCTCGTCGACGGTGAGCCGGTCGGCTTCGCGTTCGCTCGCAACCTCACCGGCGGGGAGGGGGTGCTCGACATCCGGTTGAGCGAGGCCGTCCGCGGACAGGGTGTCGGCCGTGAGGCCCTGCGCCAGCTCGCCGATCACCACTTCGCTGACCACCCCGACCTGCTCCGCCTCGAGGGCCGCACCCACGAGCACAACGTCCCGATGCAGCGCGCCTTCACCGCCGCCGGGTTCCTCATGGAGGCCCGCTACCGCGACTCGTTCGAGCAGCCCGACGGCACGCTCGCGTCCGAGTGGGGCTACGCGATCACCCACAGCGACTGGAAGGCCGGCCGCCACCGCGCCGACGACAACGGCTACAACCTGCACGGCCTGTCGTTCTCCCTCGACAACCTCCCCGATGAAGGGGCCCACATGCCCAAGGGCTCGTTGACCAAGTTCCTCCAGGAAGGTCGTCGGGTGCTGGCCAAGTACGGCGGCGGCAAGGTCAGCGACGGTGAAGCCGCGGGGATCATCCACGGCGACACGATCCGCTACCGCTTCATCCACCGCTACCAGGAGCACGAGATCATCACCGGCCTCGGCCACGGCCGGTTGCAGCGGCGCGGCGACGGCCGCCTGGAGCTGATCGACGAGTTCGAACGAGATAAGGACGGTGCACGCGGTCTGCACGTGTGGGTCGAACGCCGCTGACCGCTTGACGGCGTGTCGCGCCTCCTCGTCGCGGGCGCGGGCCGCGGGTAGCGTCCTGGCGGCATCGGCGTCGCGGAGGTGGACTGGGCGATGCGTTGCCCCACGTGCGGCCAGGACCAGGACCGGGTCGTCGATTCCCGTCCGACCGACGACGGTTCGTCGATCCGCCGTCGCCGGGAATGTCAACCGTGCGGCGCACGCTACACCACCTTCGAGCGCCTGGAGTTGCCGCAGTTGCTCGTGCAGAAGACCTCCGGTGAGCTGCAACCGTTCGACCGGACCAAGGTCCGCGAAGGCATGGCTCGGGCCGCCAAGGGCCGGGTCTCCATCGACGCGCTGGACCGAGCGGTCGCCGACGTCGAGGTGGCCGTCCGTCAGCTCGGCGCTCGGCAGGTGACCAGCGAACAGGTGGGGCTTCAGGTCCTGGCACGCCTGCGTGAGCTCGACGACGTGTCCTACGTGCGGTTCGCGTCCGTCTACAAGGACTTCCAGGGCCCCGAGGACTTCGAGAAGGAGCTGAAGTCACTCCAGAAGGACGCGACGGTCGCCCTGACCCCAACGACACCTGCGACGTCGCCACGCCCGACCGGGTCACTCGGCCGGTAGGAGCACCACCGTCCACGGAGCGACCTCCCCCGGCGCGAGCAGGTTGACGGCACGGAGCCGTTGCAGGTACCCGCGGGGGTCGCTGCCCGCAGGCGCATGCGTCAACGCGACGTCCCACAGCGTCTGGCCGGGGCCGACCGTGGCGGTCCCGGCGACCAACGGCCGCTCAGCGTCCGCGACAGCCGCGACACGGCTCCACGCCAGCGTCAGCAGCAGGCAGACGAGCATCGCGACCGCCACCGTCACGCGCGTCCGCTGGGCGTGGCGGCCTCCTTCGATCACCGTCAGCGCCGGCCGCCCGGCGACCTCACCCGTCGCGCGTGTCCGTCTGCGCTCGCTGGTCGTCGCCGCCTCGATCATCACCGGCCTCCTGTCTCGGCATGCGTCGGGTGTACGTCACGGGTGTGACAGTCCCGACGCACGTTCGTTTCGGGTCGCCCACACACCGGGCGCATCCGCTTCCGAACGCACGTTCGCCACCCTCGCCGAACGTGCGTTCGTTCGTCAAGGAGCGAACGGGTGTGTTGCTTCGCGAGGCCTGGTGGCGATACCGTTGCCTGTCGAACGTTCGTTCGTCGACGTTGGGCTGGGACAGGCGGTGAGGGACACGGTGAGGGACCAGATGCGATCACGTGACGAGCTGACCCAGCGCCAGCGGCGCATCCTGGAGGTGATCCACGACCACCTCGAAGCGCGCGGCTACCCCCCGTCGGTCCGCGAGATCGGGAACGCCGTGGGGCTATCGTCCCCATCGTCGGTGCACGCCCAACTCGCGCAGCTGGAGACGAAGGGGTACCTGCGGCGCGACCCAACCAAGCCACGCGCCCTCGAGGTCCGCGTCGACGTGGACACCGACCTGGGGCTGCGCCCTGCCGTCACGCGCAACGTCCCACTGGTGGGTGAGATCGCGGCCGGCGCGCCGGTCGTGGCTGAGGAGCGGGTCGAGGCGCTGTTGCCCCTGCCGCGCGAGCTCGTCGGCGAGGGTGAGCTGTTCATGCTGCGTGTGCGTGGTGAGTCGATGATCGAGGCCGGCATCCTCCCCGGTGACCTGGTGGTCGTCCGCAAGCAGCCAGCCGTCGAACAGGGCGAGATGTGCGCTGCCTTGATCGATGGTGAGGCCACCGTGAAGTTCTTCCGCCGTTCCCGGTCCGGTGAACTGACCCTCGACCCAGCGAACCCCGTGTACGAGCCGATCCCGCTGAGCGGTGACCAGGACGTGGCGATCCTGGGTCGGGTCGTCACGGTTGTGCGCAGCGTCTAGCTCCCTCCGTCACGGACATCCCTGACGGCGAGGGAGCAGCCACCCGCCAGAGGCTCCCAGCGATGTCTTCGTGACCGAGCTCCTGCGCCCCCTCCCGGGCTGCGGCCGCCGACGGAAGCACCGTTCACTCCCCGACCGGCCAGTGCTCGACCACGACCTCCTCCATCGGGAAGTGGCTCGGGTTCCCGGTGGCGAGCGCCGCGCTCGCCCGCACGGCGGCGGCCGCGATGAGGCAGTCCGCCTGGTCCAGCGTGACGCCACGTTCGGCGAACGTGCGCCGCCAACGGCCGGCGACCTCCCCTTCGCGGGAGCCGAGCGGCACGGTCCGCAGGCCGCGGAACAGTGATGCCACGACCCCCTCCTCGTCCGGCCTCACCCCGCGCCAGACCTCTTCGATGTTGATCGCGCAAACGCACGGAACCTCGCCGGTGGCACGAAGCCGGCGAAGACGGTCGCCCGCCCGACGCCCACGCAGGGCGTCGATCAGCACCGTGGTGTCGAGCAGCAGCAACCCTCAACCGACCCGTCGATCGTCGCTCACCCTCTGGGCGCGCACCCATGCGGCAGGATCCTCGTCCCAGTCGTGGCCTGTCTCGGAGAGGCCGCCGAGCGCGTCTTCGATCGCGTCCCACCTGCGTTCGTCGTCGAGAGCCCGGCGGATCAGAGTGGCGATGAACGCGCTACGCCGACCGTGCCCGACGCGCTGATCGAGCTCTTCGACGAGCTCGTCGTCTAGCGTGATGTGCACGCGCATG
This sequence comes from Actinomycetota bacterium, assembly GCA_030776725.1. Taxonomy (NCBI): domain Bacteria; kingdom Bacillati; phylum Actinomycetota; species Actinomycetota bacterium. The sequence continues at coordinate 4,061 of JALYHG010000123.1, read as the reverse complement.
GGCCTAGGCTAGCACATCGGATCGCCTTGACCCGAGCTTCGCAGCTCAGGTTCAGGGCATCCTGCGTCCGCTCGGCAGGCACCCACCGTGGGCGTGGCAGCTCGGTGAGCGCCCCGGCGGCCAGAACCACACGCTCAGATGGTCCAACTCCCCCGGCGACGGTGGCGGCGCGACCCGACTGCGGAAATCGACGTCTCCCAGCTGCCACAGCGCGAACACCTCAGCGAAGTCGCCCGCGCCCGTCGACAGGTCGTCGCAGCCGGAGCATCCGTACCACGGGGTCGACTCCGGCGCCCCGCGGCGCTCCAGCCACGCGGCACGTCTGGCCGGGGAGCCGGCCGTGACGTCGACGGCGTGTCCGATCTCGTGGGCGAGGTCGAACGCGGTCCGGGCCACCGGATCCCCGCGACGCACGAACACCTCGATGCGGCGGTCGACGCGGTGGAAGAGGGCACGCAGCCCGGTCCGGGCGGGGCCGAACTCGATCGTGAACCCCGTCGTGCGCCAGGGGTAGGTGATGCGTTGCAGCACCTGATCGGCGCGGTCGGCGAGCCACGCCGGGCCGTGCACGGTGACCGGCTCTCGGTCGTCGGCGGCGTCGGTCACAGCTGGGACGGACGGGGCGACGCGGGGCTCGGGTGGCTCGCGAGCGGCGGTCAGCGGTGCGTTCCACGGCGTCGCCTCATCGAGGTTCTCGGTCGCCGCCGTGGGGGCTGCAAGGGTCGCGCCCGACCGCGTGCGCGCGTCGACGTGGGGCTCGACGGTCGGAGTCGCGCTCAGGACCGCCGCCATCGAACAGGCGGCCACCAGCATGGCTGCCGCCCGTGGATGGTGCACGCTCGATGCTCCGTCGCTCACCCGAACGGGTCGGGATCGAGCAGGTCACGCATCGCACGTGCGACATGCTCGTCCACGGTGGCGACCAGCTCGGTCCCCTCGCTGGAGTGCTCCTGTTTGTGGACCTCCCCGTACCGGTGCGCGAGGTTGACCAGCTCCGTGCGGTCGTAGGGCACCGTGACGGTCACCCGGAACCGCTCGTCTGGCAGGCGGAGCATGACGCGCTCGACCAGCTCATCGATGCCAGAACCGGTCCTGGCCGACACCTCGACCGGTTGCCCGTTGGCGCGCGACAGGCTGCGGGACAGCGCCGCGAGGTCGACCGGATCGGCGAGGTCGGCCTTGTTCAGCACGAGCTGTTCGGGGACGCGATCCGCTCCGATCTCGGCCAGGACGTCGCGGACGGCCGCGATCTGCGCTTCGGCTTCGGGATGGCTGGCGTCGACGACGTGCAGCAGCAGGTCGGCGTGGGCGGATTCCTCCAGCGTGGATTTGAACGCCTCGACCAGCCCGTGTGGGAGCTTGCGGACGAACCCGACGGTGTCGGTGACGACGACCGAGCGCCCGTCGGGGAGGTCCAGCCGCCGCGCGGTGGTGTCCAACGTGGCGAACAGGGCGTCGCGCACCAGTGCGGACGCGCCGGTCAGCTCGTTGAGGATCGAGGACTTCCCCGCGTTGGTGTAGCCGACCAGCGCGACCGTGGGGACCCGGTTGCGGTCGCGCTCCTGGGTCTTGGTCCGTCGGATGCGCGCGAAGTCGGCGAGGTCCTCGCGGAGCTTGCGCATGCGCCGGTGGATGCGCCGGCGGTCGACCTCCAGCTGCGACTCGCCGGGTCCTCGGGTGCCGATACGACCCTCCTGGCGCGACAGCGCCTGTCCCCAGCCGCGCAGACGTGGCAGGAGGTAGGTGAGCTGAGCGAGCTCGACCTGAGTCTTGCCTTCACGGCTGACCGCGTGCTGGGCGAAGATGTCGAGGATCACGATGGTGCGGTCGAGCACCTTCTGCCGGACGCCCTCCTCGAGGTTGCGCTGCTGGGCCGGTGTGAGCTCGTCGTCGAAGATCACCGCATCGGCGTGGCTGGCCTGCAGCAGCGCACGCAGCTCGGTGACCTTGCCCTTGCCGATGTAGGTGGCGGGGTCCGGCGTCGCTCTGCGCTGCACGAGGCGACCCACGACCTCCGCGCCGGCCGTGTCAGCTAGTGCCTCGAGCTCGTCGAGGTTGGCCACGACCCGCTCGTCGGTCCGGTCGGCCAGCTGCACACCGACCAGGACGGCGCGCTCCACCGGCTGGAAGACATCCATGCCTTCGCGGGGGCGACCCTCCTCGACGACGTCGCGCTGCCGGCGACGCAACTCCGCTCGCGTGACCTCCCCGTCGTTCGACGGGCTCTCGCCGCCGTCGTGTGGGGCCGACGGTGCACGGTGGTGCGTCTGCTCCCGATCGCTCATCGGAGCCCCGCTGCCTGGGCGAGCCAACGACCGTTCAACTCGCCTTCCGCGATCTCCACCACCGGGCCGCGCAGCCGCACCGCCGGATCCTCCCCCGGGTCGTACCGGACCGTCAGCTCACCGCCGGGCCATTCCTCGACGAGGTCGGTGCCGGCGAGGTCGAGCAGCTGCAGCGCCACGAGCCCTGCGCACGCACCCGTCCCGCAGGCGGGGGTCTCGCCCACGCCCCGCTCCCACACCCGCATCCGCACCCGACCGGCGCCGACCACCTCGACGAACTCGACGTTGGTCCGCTTCGGGAACCGCGGATGGGTCTCCAACGCCGGGCCCAGGTCCGTCACGGGCGCCGCACCCACGTCATCGACCACCACGACCGCGTGGGGGTTGCCCATGGACACCGCCGTCACGCGGATCTCGTGCCCGTCGACGGACACGGGGACGTCCACCGCGCGATCACCGTCGGCGTGGAACGGGATCTCGGCCGGGTCGAGCACCGGGCGGCCCATCCCGGCCGTCACCGCGGTGACGGTCCCGTCGCGGTCGGTCTCCACCGAAGCGGCGACCACGCCAGCCGGCGTGGCGATGTGCAGCGTGCGTGACGCGTCAGCGACCAGCCCGTGCTCGACGAGGTGTTTGGCCACCACCCGCACGCCGTTCCCGCACATCTCGGCGACCGAACCGTCGGCGTTGCGGTAGTCCATGAACGCGTCCGCGCCGTCGGGTGCAGCGACGATCCGCAACACCCCGTCGGCGCCGATGCCACGGCGCCGGTCGCACACCGCCCGGACCAGCGCGGGGTCCAACGTGATCTCGTCGTTCCAGTCGGGGACGACGACGAAGTCGTTCCCGGCTCCGTGCGCCTTGACGAACCGCATACGAACGAGGGTACCGGTGGGTGGGCGGTCCTCCGCCGATCAACACCACACCTGGAGGACCTCCTGCGGCGTCGACCAGCGCACGCGCGGGTCGCGACGGAACCACGCCAGCTGCCGCTTGGCGTACCGCCAGGTCCGCGAGGCGATCGCGGTGTTCAGCTCGTCGGCGTCCAGCTCGCCGTCCAAGACCGCGAACGCCTCGCGGTACCCGATCGCCTGCGCCGCGGTGGTCGACAGAGGCTGCGGCAGTGCGGCCAGGCGGCGAGCCTCGTCGAGGAGCCCGGCGCCGACCATCGCGTCGGCCCGTTCGTGGATGCGTCGGCGTAGCTCGACACGGCCGGGATCCAGACCGCGGACGTCCAGCCCCGGGTAGATCGACCGGTGTTCGTCCCATGCTCGGGTGAAGCGGGAGAACGGTTCGCCGGTGAGTTCGATCACCTCGAGGGCGCGGACGGTGCGTCGTAGGTTGCCGGGATCGATCCTCGCCGCGGCGGCAGGATCGGCTGTGGCCAACGCTGCGTGCGCCGCGACGGGGTCGTGGCGGTGGGCGTCCTCGAGCCGCGCGCGCACGTCCGGGTCGGTTGGAGGGAAGCGCAGGTCGTCGACCACCGCGCGGAAGTACAGGCCCGAGCCGCCCACGAGGAGGGCGACGTGACCGCGCTCGGCGATCGCGTCGACCGCGGAGCGGGCGGCCCGCTGGAAGCACGCGACCGACGCCTCCTGCCACGGGTCGAGCCGGTCGATCATGTGATGTGGGACCGCAGCCCGGTCGGCGCGGGACGGCTTGGCGGTGGCGATGTCCATGCCGCGGTAGATGGTGAACGCGTCGGCTGCGACGATCTCGACCGGCTGGCCGCCGACGCCCCGCGGTCCGACCGCCAGCGCGACATCGGTCTTCCCG
>JALYHG010000122.1 GCA_030776725.1 Actinomycetota bacterium | reverse complement strand
CCGCCTCGCCGGCACCGTGCGCCACTGGCGCCACCGGGTGCTCGCCTACCACCACGGTCGCGTGTCGAACGCGCGAAGTGAGGCGATGAACCTCCTCGCGAAAAAGATCAAGAGGATCGGCTTCGGGATCCGCAACTTCAACCACTACCGCATGCGCCTGCTGCTGCACTGCGGCGTCGTCTGGAATACTGCCCCGACCGCCAAGATCAGAGGCCGCGCCCCCTCGTTAGTTGCTTAGAGCCAGATTGACTGACCGTCACCTGGAGGCGGGATGAGTCGGGCAGCGAGGTTTCGGTCGTCTCGATGAAGGGCTCGAAATGTCCATCTGGTCGGTCGTGCTCGCAGCAGGGCATGGAGCTCGCTTCGGTGCGACCAAGCAGTTCGCACTGCTTGGTCAGCGCCGCCTGATCGATTGGGCCGTGGAGGTTGCGGTCGGCGCTTGTGACGCGACCGTGGTCGTCCTGCCCGACAAGGCGATGTGGGATGCACGGTCGGTGGCCGTCACGGTCCGCGGTGGCGCAACACGTTCGGCGTCCGTACGGGCGGGGCTACGCGAGGTCCCCGCCGACGCCGAGATCGTGGTGATCCACGACGCGGCTCATCCTCTGGCCACGCCGACACTGTTCGCCGCGGTCGTCGAGGCGGTCCGTGGGGGTGCGGACGGGGCGGTTCCCGCCCTACCATTGCGAGAAGTCGTCGCAAGATTCGACGGTGGAACGATGAGCGACGTGCCCGATCGGCGCGGGCTGCAGCTGGTTCAGATGCCCCAAGCGTTCGCGGCGGACGTCCTGCGCACCGTGCACGCGGACGAGCCCGATACGGTCGAGGACAGCGCGCTCGTCGCCTCGCGCGGCGGGAAGGTGGTCGCCGTCCCAGGGGACCCGAGGAACATCCACGTCACGGTGCGTGCCGATCTGGCGATAGCCGACCGCCTGATCGGCGCAGGATGAACTCTAGGTTGGTCCGGACGGACGGAACCGTTCGTTCTGCTCGTGCCAAAGAGAGTCGGCCAGTCGCCCGGCTGGTGCCGCGACGTCCTGCCAGCGCACAACGTCGTCGCGGTTGAGTGCCCGGTTGAGACGCGTCCCGGGCGCCAGCCCCATCGGCAAGAGGCCTTCAGCCCGCGCGACATGACTGTTCTCGCATAGACCGTAGGTGTGGTAACCGCCAGGACCGTCGAGGACGGTTCCCGCGTCGAGGTCGGTCTTGGCCGCAGCGACGACGTCGACGACCGGGCCGCTAGCCGGTGCGAGCACCGCATCCCCGAACAGCACCGCACGCGCCACCGACGCTGGAACCTCGAAGTGACACAGGTGGTAGGGGGTGTAGAAGCAGTACAGAGGCCCTGGTCCGAGCTTGTAGAGGTCGAGGTAGTGGCGTTGGCGGGGGTCGTCACAGGCGGCCAGCACGAACACTCCCGGAGCGGGTTCGGCGCCAACGACGTAATCGACGACGCCGCCGATCTGGCGCAGCTCGTCCACGTCGTAGACGTCGGTGAGATCTCGCACATGTCCGTCGATCACGTGGCCGACCATGCCGCGACGGGCGACGTGCATCCCGGTGGCGTTGGCGACGATCGCCTGCTCGAACGAGATCTTCGTTCCATCGGCGAAGCTCGTGACCATATTGACGTTCTGTCCCCAGCGCTGGGCGAAGCCTTGCTGTGTCGTGGGGTTGCGGTAGGGATCGTGGAGGCCCTTGACGTTGCCGCACACCAGCGGTTCGAGACCGAGACCCCGCACGAAACGGTATAGGTTGCCTTGAACGCCCGGTTGATCCCCGTCGGAGGCCGTGTAGACGACGCCTGCAACGTCGGCCCGGTGCTTCAGCACGGGGCCGATCGTCCCGTCGAGTTCCGCGTTCATCAGCACGACATGCTTGCGGTGAGACAGCGCTTCGAGCACCGTCGTCGCGGCGAACTCGACGGTCCCGGTGACTTCGATCACCGCCTCGATGCCGTCGGCGGCGCACAACGCGGCCGCATCCGAGGTGATGGCTGGCCGCCTGTCGGCGACTGCGGACTCCAGCTTCCGACGCTCCGCACAATCGACGATCTGGCCAGGATCGACGCCTGCGTCGAGGTACGCCTGCCGCGCTCGGGTGGGGTCGCGGTTGGCGATTGCGACGAGCTCCATGCCGGGCGTGGAGCGGATGATCTGTCGCGCGATGCCCGAACCCATGAAGCCGGCGCCAACCATGCCTACCCGCACAGGATCCCGCCGGGCGGCGCGCTCGGCGAGTGCCGCATCGACGATGATCACGACGTTGCCGCCGCGAGGAAGGGCCAGCTCCTGTCTTTCTCCGAGACCGTCGTCACCTCCACCGGCCAGCGGATGCCCAGGACGGGGTCGTCGTAGTGCAGCCCCGATTCACAGCCGGGTGCGTAGAACTCGTCGACCTGGTAGAGGACCTCCGTCCCGCCCTCGAGCGTCTGGTATCCGTGCGCGAATCCCTTGGGGACGTAGAGGGCACGGTGGTTGTCGGCGGAGAGCGTCACCCCCACATGCTGCAGGCGAGTGGGGGAGGCGTCCCGGAGGTCGATGATCACATCCCATATCGCGCCGCGCACGCAGCGCACCAGCTTCGTCTCCGCGGCAGGCTGGCGCTGGAAGTGCAGCCCGCGGACGGTCCCACGGCGTCGGTTGTACGCCACGTTCGTCTGCGCGACGACGGTGGAGAGCCCGCGGTCGGCGAACTCGCGGGCACAGAACGCTCGGGCGAAGAACCCGCGCTCGTCGCCATGAGGTTCGAGATCGACGACCCATGCGCCGGCGAGTTCGGTCTCTTGGAAACGCATGGCTAGTCGTCCCACGTCTTCCAGGGTGCGTCACCGCTGCCCCAAAGATCGTTCAGATAGGAATAGTCGCGGTAGGTATCCATGCCGTGCCAGAAGCTCTCGTGGGGATACACCGACAGCTCATCGTCGCGTGCGAGCTTCTGGAGAGGCTCGCTCTCGAAGAACAGGTCTTCGTCGTCACTCAGGTAGTCGAAGATGCCGCGGCTGAGGACGAAGAAGCCGCCGCTGACGAAGCCCTCCGGGCGGGTCGGCTTCTCGTTGAACTCCGTGACTCGATGGCCGTCAACCATCATCTCCCCGTAGCGCGACGTGGGATGAACGCCGGTGACGGTACCGATCCGTCCTTCGCGGCGGTGGTGAGACAGCAGCGCCGGCAGATCGATCGAACCGATACCGTCGCCGTACGTGAACATGAACGTGTCCGTGTCGATGTAGTCGCGCACCCGTGAGAGCCGCCCGCCCGTACCGGTGTAGAGGCCGGTCTCCGCACAGACGACCTCCCAGTCCTCGACAGTTGGCCGCCCGTAGTAGGTGGGCGTGCCGTCGGCGAGTCGGATGCTGAAGTCGGTGTGCTGTTCGCGGTAGTTGAGGAAGTACTGCTTGATCGCCCAGCCCTTGTAGCCGAGGCAGATGACGAATCGGCGGAAGCCATGGTGTCCGTAGATCTTCATGATGTGCCACAGGATCGGACGTCCGCCTATCCCAAGGAGAGGCTTCGGCAGACGTTCGGTTTCCTCGCGCAAGCGCGTTCCCAGCCCACCGGCGAGGATCACCACGGGGATGTCTTGGGGTCGTAGGTCGTGTGTGACGGTCATGCGATCACCCCCGCTGTCTCTGGCCGCCGGGGCCGGAGCGTGTCATCCACCCTTCCGGCGGCGCGTAAACCGTTCAGCCACTCCACTCGCCGGAAGGTCCTCGCATGGTCCTCGTGAGTCAGTCCGACACGGCGGAATGCTTCGTGGAGTTGAGCAGCCCCGTCGTGGACCGTCCACGTGCAGCGGAACGATGGCACATGCTTTCGCAGCTTCGAGAAGTCGACCCGGTACGTTCGCGAATCCGAGCCCCGCTCGCCGGTGATGACCACCTCGCTCCCGGGGACGACCTCAGCGACCGCCTCGGCAATGTCCTGAACCTGACGGTTGCCCGCTTCGTCCCCCACGTTGAACGCTTCCCCACGGACCGCGTCCGCGGGGGCTTCCAACACGGCAAGGAAGGCGCGTGCGACATCCTCAACATGAACCAGCGGACGCCACGGCGTTCCGTCACTGAGCACTCGAACGACGCCTTCCAGGTAGGCGCTCGCGACCAGGTCGTTGAGCACGAGGTCGAGGCGCAAGCGCGGAGACCAGCCGTAGACGGTTGCATTGCGCAGGCACACCGGCGCGAAGGTCGCCGAGGCGAGCGCGAGGAGATCCTCTTCGACCTGCACCTTCGACCTTGCGTATGGGGTTACGGGGAGCATCGGTGCCGCTTCATCGAGAAGGACATCGGTGTTCCCTGCGCCGTAGACGCTGCACGATGAGGAGTACAGGAAGCGGCGAACTCCCGCCTCCTTCGCCAAGGACGCCAAGCGCACTGACGCCCACCGGTTGATCTCATCGGTGAGGAACGGCTCGATATCGCCAAGGGGATCGTTTGACAATGCGGCCAGATGCACGACCGCGTCGAACCCGTCCAGATCGCGTCGCGTGACGTCACGGATGTCGACTTCGGCTGCGGTGATCGGCGGCCGTGGTGGTCCGTGCGTGCAGTTGATGAACAGAGCGCTATCCAGACCGTGGACCTCGTGGCCAGCGTTGGCGAGGACCTCGACCAGGACTTGTCCGATGTATCCTTCGTGACCTGTTACCAGAACGCGCATCATGCCCTCGCGACGTCACTAAGGCGCGGCACCTTACCGGCCGTATCGGCCACGCGCCGCGGGTTGGACAGATAACCTCGGCCATCGTCTCTCGTCAGGACGTCGATGAAGATCCTCGGCATCAACGATCAGCACAACGCCTCGGCATGCCTGCTCGTGGACGGTGAGGTCGCCGCAGCCATCCAGGAGGAGCGGCTGTCGGGGATCAAGAACCACTTCTGCTTCCCGCACCGGTCGATCCGTTGGGTGCTCCAGGAGTCCGGCACGCATCCCGACGAGGTCACCCACGTGGCGATCGCATCCCAGCACATACTGGGGGCCTTCACCGGAGAAGATCTCATCCGCGCCCTCGACGAGGCCCATCGACTGCGATCGCGGGTCCGCCGGGCCGCACAAGCGACCCCCCTGGTTCGGCTTGCCCACCGCCGGCGTCGCGAACAACGGCTTTCGGAGGTCGACCGTGTCGGGCTGTCTCGCGACCGGGTCTCCTTCGTCGACCACCACACCGCGCATGCCGCTGCCGCCTACCACGGCTCGGGATGGAAGGATGAGCCGGTCCTGGTGCTGACCGCGGACGGGCACGGTGACGGCCTGTCTGCCAGCGTCCGCGTTGGGCGCGCCGGTCACACGGATGAGCCGATCGCAACCGTCGAGGCCGCTGATTCCCTTGGCAGCCTGTACGCAACGATCACCGCGCTGATGGGCATGGTCCCGCTCGAGCACGAGTACAAGCTGATGGGGATGGCCCCGTACGCCCCCGAGCGTGGTGCCCAGCGCAGCTACGAGCAGTTCCGTGGGACGTTGCGCTTCGACGCGGATGCAGGGTTGACCTGGACCCATGCTCGCCGGACACCCCCCATGGACCGCTGCTACCGGGAGTTCCGCAGCCGCCTCGAACGCCACCGGTTCGATTGGATCGCCGCAGGCCTGCAGCGGTTCACCGAAGAGCACCTCGTCACCTGGGTGCGGAACGCTGTCGCTGCGACCGGTGTGCGGCGGGTCGCCCTGGGTGGCGGCGTCTTCATGAACGTGAAGGCCAACCAGCGCATCTACGAGCTGGATGCGCTGGATGATCTGTTCGTCTTCCCTTCGTGTGGCGACGAGACGAACTCCATCGGGGCCGCGTACCAAGTCCACGCGGCCGCGGTCGGGCCTGAACGTATCGCCCCGCTGGGTGCTCTGTACTGGGGCCCGGAGATCACCGACGCCGACGTGGAACGCGAGATCGAGCCGTTGCGCGAGCGCGGGTACGCGGTCTCCTACCTCGGGGACGCGATCGACGAGCGCATCGGAGAGATGGTCGCCGACGGAGAGGTCGTCGCTCGGGCGCGTGGTCGGATGGAGTTCGGCGCTCGCGCCCTGGGCAACCGTTCGATCATCGCGGATCCGACCCGCAAGGACGTTGTGCGTGAGATCAACGACATGATCAAGAGCCGCGACTTCTGGATGCCCTTCGCCCCAGCAGTCCTAGAGGAGGAGGAGCATCTCTACATACACAACCCGCGCAAGATGCTCGCGCCGTGGATGATCATGACGTTCGACACGACCGACCGTGCGGACGAGCTCGCCGGAGCGATCCAGCCCTACGACCGGACAGCACGGCCGCAGGTGGTGCGGCAGGAGGACAACCCCGACTTCTACCGCCTCATCCGTACCTTCCGGGATCGCACCGGGCGGGGCGCCGTCCTGAACACCTCGTTCAACCTCCACGGTTCGCCGATCGTGGCCGGAGCCCGCGAGGCCGTCGAGGTGCTGCGGCGGTCGGGATTGCGCCATCTGGGTGTCGCCGGCTACCTCATCAGCAAGCCGTCGGATCTCGGTTAGCTCCCTCTCGGATCCTCCGGGCATATCGGTCACTCGCGGTCGCGTCGCGAAGCTCGCGCCACCAGACGGCTGCGCCGATCCACATCCCCGCCGCCGAACCCCACGCTGCACCGATCGCTCCAGCCGCAGCAGCTCCTGCGACCTCCGCGACGAGCGCCGCGACCGAGTTGACCGACCGCGCCCGAAGGCTGTGGCGGGACGCCGCGAGCGCGCGAAGGCTGACGAAGGGGCCGGTGAGTACGGCGGTTGCGAGCACCGCAAGGGTCAGCGGTCCGAGAAGCGGACGTGCGGCGTCCCACGTGTCCCCCAGGATCCACCTGCCGATCTCATCGGGCAGGAGCAGCAGGAACACGGCAAGGGTGAGAGCCAGCGCGGATAGTGCGACCCCGACCAGCGCAGCGATCCGCAGGTGGCTGGCCCCGGCTCTCAGTGCCCGGGCGGCCTCGGGGACCGCGACGAGCGGGGCGGCGAGCAGGAGCAGTTGCATGGGGGCGAAGAGGAGGAGGCCCCCACGGAAAGCTCCGACCGCAGAGATGCCGGCCACCGCACCGATGCCGAAGAGACTCAACTGGGTGGCCGCAGCGAGCGCGACGGATTCGCCGGCGAACTGCGGTGCCACGTCGCGATGCTCGACCCACCATCTATGGGTGGCCGTCGGGCGTGGGAGCACAGACGCCTGGAGCACCCCTACCGCCGCCGCCGCGGTCGCCCCCCCGCCCCACGCCAGGACAGCCCACAGCACCGACGTTGCGTCCGTGGCGAGGACAGCACCAAGCAGCAGTGCGAGCACGATGGCCCAGACCGAGTCGTTCATGAGAGCCGAACGGGGCGTGGCGCGCGCCATGAAGGCAAAGCGCCAACAGTCCTGGACGAGCAGGCCCGGAAGGCACACACCCAATCCCAACAGGCCAGCCCCGACGGGTCCCGACCAGAGGAGCCCGATCGCGAGGCAAGCAATGCCGGCGACAGCGCCGATCGCCGCGCTCGTCCCCGTGGCGCGTCCTGCCGCGCCGCGCCAGGCCTGTGACGAGGCGGCGCTGTAGCGGACGATCAAGGGTTCCGATGCCAGCGCACGGGCCACACTGATCGTGATCAGGTAGGTGGCGAAGACCAGGCTGAAAGCACCGAAACCCTCGGGGCCCAGCGCTCGGGCGACCACGATCCCGACCGCGAAGTTCGTGAGGCTGGACACCGCCTGGTCGCCCAGCCCCCATATCGTCCTGCCCAGCGCGGCGGGAAGTGTCGGCATCACGCCTGCCCATCGACGTCGCCGAGTTCCACCTGTCGATGCCGGGTCAGACGATCCCCGACCAGCGGAGGAATTCCCCTGTCAATCGCATGCCTCGGTCGAAGTCGAACCGTGGCTCGTATCCGAGGCGGGTCCGTGCCTTGTCGATGCGCACGTGCGTCTTCGAGACGTAGAGGTTGAGGAGCATGTCGTTGGGGATGATGATCCGCGGCATCGCTGTGGCGCGGTTGGGTGGGCGGCCCGACCGACCGTCCGAGGAGACACGTCGCTTCAGGGCAGCCCACTGCTCGTCGGGCAGTGTTGCGGCGAGTAGGTCGATCGTGCGCTGCACGGATGCCAGATCGCGCACCAGCGCGACGGTGTTCGGATCGTGCAACCAACCCCGAATCGAGGTGCCGACCCACTCCCGCAGGGCTCTCCGACTCCGTCGCTGCTCAAGGCGCGCGAGGTGGGGGAGATCCGCCCGTGGCACGTCGATCGTTCTGCGCGCACCAAGAATCGACTCGAAGGCGCCGTAGAAGGTTGCCCACGGCACGGGTTCGGGTCCCGAAATGAGGAACGCTTCGCCTTCTATCCCCTGTGTGGTTGCGGCGAGGACGATCGCATCGACCACGTCATCGACATAGACGGCGTTGCAGAGGCCGTGCCCGCCGTCGATCAGTGGGATCAACCCGTCCTGCATGTCCCGGACTTGGACGGCGGTCCAGACCTTGCCGTAGGGCCCGTACACCGCGGTCGGTTGAAGGGTCACCACTGGGAGCCCCTGTTCGCGCTGCGCGCGGTGCAGAAGACGTTCGACGGACCGTTTCGCCTGAACGTAGTCGTCCCGGATGGGCGTCCACGGTGATTCCTCGGTGAGGTCGCCGTCCGCAGTCGGCCCGTACACGGCCAAGGAGCTCATATGGACGATGCGTTGGACGCCCGTGGAGGAAGCAACGTCGATCAGGTGTCGCGCAGCTCGCGTCGCGAGCTGACGCTGCCGCCTCCGGGCGCCGGGATCGTGCGCGCAGTGGAGGATGACATCGCAACCCTCTACCGCCGTGCGCACGGCCGCTTCGTCCGTGATTGTCCCCACGCAGAGATCCACCGGAAGCCGAGCGACGCGCACCGCGCTTTGGGGCCGTCTCGTGAGTACTCGCACTTGCGCGCCGTGCGCGACGACGAGCTTCTCGACCAGACGCCCCCCGATGAAGCCCGTACCCCCTGTCACCAGCACACGGGCGTCGGACAGGTTGAGGTTCCCGGTGCTGGTCACGAGATCGTCCACGGGAGTCGAAGCGGACGTCGCTGTCGGTAGCAGTCCTCAACGAGCGCGAGCGAACGAAGCGCCTCGTCACCAGCGACGGCGGGAGCTGAACGCCGAGCGACTGCGGCGATGAAGTCGCTGTGCTCCGCCTCGAAGAGATCATCGACGGATTGGGGCGCCGCAGACGCACCGTCCACCGCCGCCTGCCCCGAGATCACCGTTCGGCCTCCACGCAGACGTAGACGGAGGCGGTTCTCGACGAGCACGACCGCCAGCTCCGTTTGATCGCCGGTGATGACTGCCGTCTGGCCGAGTTCGCGCGTCCGGCTGAGCTCGACCGTCCCGGACACACCGCTTTCGGTGACAGCGTCGAGGCGGCACTCTGCTTCTACCCCGCCGCAGCTGTCGTCGAAGTACTCGAAGTGGCTGACGTCGCCGAGCCACCACAACAGGAGATCGAGAACGTGTGTTCCGACGTCGATGAGCGCGCCGCCACCGGCTGTGTCGCGGTCCAGGAGGTAGGTGGACGTGACGGGCCAGTCGAACGCCACACCACTGCGAAAGGAGAACGACTCGATCTCGCCAAGGAAGTCGCTGTCGATCGCGGACTTCACGAGCCGGTTGGCCTGGGAGAAACGCAACGGCAGCCCGACGGCGAGGACCGCGTCTCCTGTCTCTGCGGCGGAGAGCATCGCACGCCCCTCTTCCACCGACCGAGCCATCGGCTTCTCCACGAGCACGTCGATTCCCCCGTGCAGGAGCTCGGCGCTCACAGCGGCGTGCAGATGGTTGGGGACGGCGACCAACGCCCCGTCCACATCCTCGTCCAGCAACGAACGGTGACTGGCGAAGATCCGCGGGACGCCGAACCGCTGGGCGAGCGCACGGGCGCGGTCGTGTTGGGGATCGACGAGCGCGACGAGATCACAGTCAGCTCTCATTGCCAAGCGGGGAAGGTGGAGGATCTCGGCAGCCGCGCCGCAACCGACAACAGCGATCCGGACGGGTTCAGCTTGCACCAGGCGGTCCTCTTCCGGCCAGCTTCGACCAGGGTTGTGCGGTCGCGCAGAGTACCGTCAGCCGACCGCGTGCGGACTGGCAGGCCCCTCGCCATCCTCGCGGAAAGTCACGAGCGGTGGCGCTCGAGCGCGAGGATGGTCAACGGCGGGCGACGGACATGTGGCGCGCACACCCCCACCCCGTGGGATCCTGGCATGACTGCCACCGACCGTTCAGGTGATCTGTCTGGGCTCTGATCGCGCAACCGGGGCATCGCCATCCGCATCACGCGGTAATTGCCGGCTCACTCATCGCTATCCAGGTGGTACGATGGCGGTGGCGGCCGCCGAACGAGGATCAAAGCGCGAAGGATGTGTATGCAGGCCAGTTGGAGTCGGCCGGGCCCGTACCGGAAGCAGTCCGGGTGACCACGCTCGTCTCCGTCGTCACATCGACGTACAACCGCAGTTCGCTCCTTCGCGAGTCTCTGCGTGGTGTGTTGGGGCAGCGAGGCGTCGACCTCGAAGTGATCGTGGTCGACAACGGCAGCACAGACGACACCGGGGCGTTCCTTGAGACGATCGACGACCCACGGTTGCGGGTGATCCGTCACGAAGAGACCCGTGGGGCCACGGGCGGCCGCAACGCCGGCTTGGCCGCCGCTCGGGGGGACTGGGTCGGCTTCTGCGACGACGATGATCTGTGGGCACCCGACAAGCTTCGGCGTCAGCTCGACGCTGCGGAAGCTGCGGGAACCGTCTGGGCATACACGGGCTGCGTGTTCGTCGACGACGATCTGCGTCTCCTGGGGGGTGTCCCCCCGATGACGCCGGAGGAGGTGGTGCGGGAGCTACCGGTTCGCTACGTGATCCCCGCGGGCATGTCGAACGTCGTGTGGCGTCGCGATGCCCTGGACGCAGACGGTCTCCTGGACCCCCGGTTGACGCTCACCGCAGACTGGGACGTGAGCCTCCGGTTGTGTCGGTCGGGTCTGCCGGCGCTGGTCCTCGCGCCACTGGTCGCCTATCGCCAGCACGGCAGTAACCTCTCCCGCCGTGCGGCCGAGTTCCAGGCGGAGATCTCTCTCGTCGAGGAGAAGTTCACCGATCTGCGCGGGAACCGAACGGTCGATCGCGGTGAACAGCTGCGCTTCGTCGGCTCGGAGCTACTGCGAGCGGGTCTACGTCGACGGGCTGCAGGCGCTTATACGCAGGGCGTCCGTTGTGGGGACCGGGGTTCGCTCGTACGTGTCCTGGGAGTAGCTGTGCCGTCGATCGCCCATCCGCTGCTGCGGCGTTGGTTCCTCTCCGACCGCCGTTGGCTGTCCGAGGCCCGGCCATGGCTCGACGACCTGCGACAGCAAGTAGCGCTCGCCAAGGCGCAGAGCAGTCGATGAACGTCTGTGAGCCTCGCGGCCTCTCCGCCACTCCGCGTCCAGCCCGAGGGCGGCCGAAGGACAAGAGGGACGCGTCGTGCCCCCTTCCTGGCCGACAATCGACAGCAGGCGCCGCCGAGGGGCCGGACGGTCGCGGGTGAAGGTCCTGCTGTCGGCATACTCGTGCGAGGTCGGCAAAGGTTCAGAGCCCGAGGTCGGGCTTCAGACGCTCCTCGCTGCGGCCTCCCAGCACGAGGTCTGGCTCCTGACGACAGAGATCGGCCTTCGCAAGCTGAAGCGTTACCTCGCGCGATCCAGCCTTGCGGATCGCATCCACGTGGAAGCCGTCCCGCTCGGCGTCCGGGAGCATGGGCTGAGCCTCGTCGCGTTCCACCGCTACTACGACCGCTGGCAGCGGCGAGTCAGCACCCGTGTCCTCGATCTCGACCGAGTGGTGAACTTCGACGTGATCCATCATGCGACGCTCGCCAGCTACTGGACGCGCGCCGGTGTCGCCGTGGTGGACAAGCCGTTCGTCTGGGGCCCGGTCGGCGGCGGTGTCTTGCCACCGATGGTCCTCGTGGGCGAGCTAGGCGGCAGAGGCTTCCTCGGTGACCTCGCTCGTATGGTCGGCCGGAAGGGTGCTGCAGCCCTGCCTCCGGTGCGGCGCGCAGCGCGGCGAGCCGACGTGATCCTCGCTCAGAACGAGGCGACAGCGCGGGTCCTGCATCCGTTTGGTCATGTCGAGATCGTCTCGAACGCGACGGCCGCCAAGGCTTGGAGCACGCCGCCGATCGACCAGCGCAGGCCTGAAGTGGTCATCGCCGGACGGCTCGTCGCGTGGAAAGCGGTCCCGCTCGCGCTGCGTGCGTGGGGCTACGTCACCCACCCTCGTGCGGAACTCATCATCTATGGCGACGGTCCTGACCGGTCACGCATCGAGCGCGAGATCCGTCGCCGGGGCTGGCAGGATCGGGTGCGGATCGCCGGGTGGATCCCGCGCGAACATCTCCTGGAGCGGGTTGGCCGCGCCGCTGCGGTCCTCCACACGTCACTGCACGACGAAGCGGGGTTGGCGCTCAGCGAGGCACTATCACTCGGTACGCCAGTCGTGTGCCTCGATCACGGAGGCCCCCGGGAGATCGTGCGTCAGTGGCCGCAGGAGCTGTCCGTGTCTGTCCCGCCGGGCCCCCCCGACCTCACGGCGCGCCGCCTGGCTGCGGGCATCGACCGTTTCCTGGCCAGCCCGGCCCCCGTGAGAACCACGCCGCTGCCCCCCCGACGGTCATACACAGAGGCGATCCTGACTGCGTACGAGGAAGCTGTTCGCAGCTATCGGTCGAATCGGGTGCAGGGTCGCTCAGCGCACCGAGCGCGCTGACCGTCCCTGCGCACCTCCCGTCGCGGCCCTCTGGCCCAGCACTTCGCGAGCTCGCACAGCAAACGGAGCGACGGCGG
This sequence comes from Actinomycetota bacterium, assembly GCA_030776725.1. NCBI lineage: Bacteria > Bacillati > Actinomycetota > Actinomycetota bacterium. The sequence continues at coordinate 26,565 of JALYHG010000122.1, read as the reverse complement.
TCGAAGACCAGCCGACCGTGGGTAGACTGTCGCGGCTACCGAGCGTGCCGGTTTGTGGCAGCGCGGTGACGATGATCGAAGCAAGCTCTTGTTGACGGGCACGGTTCTGCATTGAACGCCGCGCAGGGGAGTTGGGGTTTGGCGTCGCTGGGTGAAGCAGCGTGGATCGAGAACCGGCCTAGCGGCAGAGTGCGGGCACTCGGCCTACGCGAGCTATGGGCGTACCGCGAACTTGCTCTGTTCCTGGCCCTCCGTGAGCTCAAAGCCCGCTACAAGCAGGCCGTCTTCGGCGCGGCGTGGGCCGTGGTACAACCGCTAGCCGGGGTGGTGGTCTTCACGATTGTCTTCCGGCGACTGGCGAACATGCCGAGCGACGGGCTGCCGTACCCGCTGTTCGCGTTCGCAGGGCTGATCGCTTGGACCTACATCTCCGCGGCAGTGACCAAGGGCACCCAGATCCTGGTGCAGAACGTCCCGCTGGTCACCAAGGTGTACTTCCCGCGGATCCTCGCCCCGCTGGCGGCCGCCGTTCCGGGCCTGGTCGACCTGGTCATCTCCGCGGCGTTGCTCTTGGCGCTTGCGCCGCTGTTCGGTGTCACCCCGACGTGGCGACTGGTGACGTTCCCGCTGTGGGTGCTCGCTGCACTGCTTGTGGTGCTAAGCGTCTCGACGTGGCTGTCCGCCCTCAACGTCCGCTATCGCGATGTCAACCATGCGGTCACGCTGCTCATCCAGCTGTGGCTGTTCGCCAGCCCCGTTGCCTACCCGCTGAGCCAGGTGCCCGACGCCTGGCGTCAGCTGTACCTGCTCAACCCGACGGTCGGGATCATCGAAGGCTTCCGCTGGTCGATGATCGGCGCACCGTGGCCAGGCACGGATGTCGTCATCTCGTTCACCGCCGGGGCGGTACTACTTGCCGGAGGCTTGCTGTACTTCCAGCATAACGAACGACGCTTCGCGGACGTGATCTGATGCGCCCCGTCGTCATCGACGTCGACCATCTCAGCAAGCGCTACTACCTCGGTGAGGACCGGGCTGGCGGCACAGTACGCGAGGCGCTGACAGGGCTGGCACGGCAGCTCGTCGGCCGCGGAGGGCACCGGACTCGCGAGGAGATCTGGTCGCTGCGCGACGTCAGCTTCGACCTGGTCGAAGGCGCGGCGCTCGGCGTCATCGGGCGCAACGGCGCCGGCAAGACCACGCTCCTCAAGATCCTCAGCCGCATCACGGAGCCGACCAGCGGGGTGGCCCGGACGCGGGGCCGTGTTGCCGCCCTGCTGGAGGTCGGCACCGGGTTTCACCCCGAGCTGACCGGACGCGAGAACGTCTTCCTCAACGGGGCGATCTTGGGGATGGGGCGGCGGGAGATCGCCCGACGGTTCGACGACATCGTGACCTTCGCCGGGGTCGAGAGGTTCGTCGACACGCCGGTGAAGCGCTACTCGTCCGGGATGTACTTGCGGCTGGCGTTCTCCGTGGCGGCCCACCTCGAACCCGACATCCTCGTTGTTGACGAGGTCCTCGCCGTGGGCGACGCGGAATTCCAGGCCAAGTGCCTCGGCCGGATGGCTTCGGCTGAGCGTGAGGGCCGCACCGTCGTGTTCGTCAGCCACAACCTGGACGCGATCGTGCAGCTTTGCCCCCGAGCGATCTGGCTCGAGGAGGGGCGGATCGCCGCGGATGGTGCCGCCACCGATGTCGTGGATGCGTATCTCGCCAGCGAGATCCGACGATCGCAGTCGGGGCAACTCGTGCAGGACGACCATGGCCGGGTCACGCTCTGCTCGGTGACCGTCACCGATCCCGGAGGCGGCCCCGTCACGGTCGCACGTCGCGACCGGCCGCTCACCATCGACGTCCGTTTCGACGTGAAGGAGCGCTTGCCCGGTCTCGACCTATCCATCCAGCTGACCAACCAGCGCGGAGTCGAGGTGGTGAACGAGGCATGGTCAGACGCCGTCGCCAACCGTCCGGCCATGCCCGGAAGGTACCGAGCGCGCCTGGTGATCCCACCGGTCCTGAACGTCGGGGAGTACGTCATCGGCGTGTGGATCGGGACTGTCTTCGATGACTGCCTGCACGAGCGGCAGGCCGCCCGCATCCGTCTGGAGGGTGATCCGAAGGGTCGTTCGCAACGTGCGGTCGACCTGCAGCTGCCATGGGAGGTCGAGATCCTGGAGGCGGACGATTCGGGCGGGCCAACTGTGGCGGGAGCAGCTTCCTCGCGAGCGGATCCACGACAGGACTGATCGCGGCAACACGGGATCCTGGCGCCTCGGCTGAAGGGTGGCGATGCTGTGGCGACGCCCTGTTGATTACGGTCGACGCGCGATCAGGATCACGTTCTTGCCCAGCGGCGGGCGACGCAGCAGTCGCTGCAAGAAGCGGCTGAGCGGTACGACAACCCGGTCGTAGCCCCACATGCTCGAGCTGCTGATGTCGGTGTGGCGCAAGAGACGGTAGACGAGCAGGTAGGGCGCCACGCCCAGGACGTCGAAGTACGTGACCTTGATCACATCGAGGCCGGCATCCTCCGCCAGCCGCCGCAGGTCCGCAACCGTGTAGCGGCGGTAGTGGCCGGCCTTGTAGTCAAGGTCGCTGTACAACCACTCCAGTGCTGGACCGAAGACGAGCACCGCGCCGCCCGGGCGCAGGACCTCTGCGGCGCGACGGAGTTCACCGGCATCGTCATCGATGTGCTCCAGGACGTTCAGATAGACCACGGCGTCGAAGCGGTCGGAGCGGTCGCGTGCGTACTCCGCCAGCGTGCAGCGGTGGGCCTCGACCCTGGGGGTCAGTGCAGTCACGGACGCGAGATCCTCGAAGACGTTCGAAGCGGGCTCGAGGGCGACGATCGTCAGCTCGGGGTCACGGTCGATCAGCTTGCGGGTGATGGTGCCCAGCCCCGCTCCCACCTCCAGTAGGCGGCCGTGTAGGTACGGCCTGAACTCGTCGAGCACCCAGTCGAAGAAGTACTTGGCGGTGCCGAGGCGTTCGAGGTCGTCAGCCGCCCCAAAGGCGTCGTCGTCGAAAACGCGACCGACGGGAGAGAGGCGCCGCTGCCTCGCGCGGTCGACGTGTCGGCGGAGGGCGGAGAGGTGACGGGCGAAACCAGAGATGTCGTCGAGTTGCAAGCCATCCCCGCCGGCAAGGGCTGGTCCGTAGATGATCGGGCCCTCACCGATACGGAACCCGTTCGCGACGGCCACCGCCACGAACGCTGTCTGTACGCTGTGGCTGTTGACCGGGATGTCCGCAAGATCGAAGTGGTGGAACACCTCCCTACGGGCCACGCGGAAGCTCGTGGTGGCGTCCGACACGCCCCTGGTGCCGGTGAGCAGCCGGAAAGTGAGGTTCGCGAGCCGCCCCATGATCCAGCGCGGGACGCTGAGCCCAGGGGTCCCACTGCCGCGGGCCCAGCGAGAGCCGATCACGACGTGCAGACCGTCAGCCAGCATGCGGTCGACGAGCCGGGGGATCACGGTGGCGTCGTGACGGCCGTTGGCGTCCAGTGTGATGATGAGGTCAGGACCGGCGTCCTCCGCGAGCACCTGGCGGAACCCCTCGAGGTAGGCGGCACCGGGCTCATCGGGACCGGCCGCGGTGCGGAGCGCGAGGCCTAGCTCGGCTGCAGCCTTCTCCACGCGTTCAGCTGCGTCGTCGCGTCCATCGTGGAGGACCAGGACGTCCAGCGTGATGCCGCGGGTGCGCATCCCGTGTGCGGCCACAGCGAGGTCCCGGACGATGCTCGGCAAGGCTGGCGCCACACCGTAGGCGGGGAGAACCACCGTCGCGGTGCGTGGAGCCTGCATCGGCATGATCCTGCGGCGGCTGAGAGCGCGTTTGGGAGGCGTTACTGTACCGGCGTGCGCATCGCCCAGGTCGCGGCCCGACAATTGCCGGGTTCAGGCGTGCTGACGGTCATCGTGGAGCTGGCGCTGGCGTTGGCGCGCCGCGGCCACGACGTTGATCTGTGGCAGTTGCATGATTGGGACGGCGCCGGCTTCGACGAGCTTACGGGACGTCTTCGGCAGGGCGGTGTCACCCCAGTCCGGATGCCCGACCGCAACGGCTGGCGAGCAGCCCAGCAGGCGGCCGCGCGGACAGTCAGCGAACGGGGAACCGAGGTGGTGCATCTGCACAGCGTCTTCGTCCCACGTAACGCAGCGATCGCCCGTGGCCTGAAGGTTCCCTACGCCTTGTCCCCTCACGGCGGGTACCACCCGGTCTCACTCGCGCGTCGTCGTATGCGCAAGCTGGTGTACCGCGCTGCGGTCGAATGCCGCCTGATTCGAGAAGCCTCTCTCGTGCCGGTGCTCACACAGGACGAGGCCAACCACGTCCACCGCCTGGTGCCGGCAGCGCGGACGGTCGTCATCCCGAACGGCGTGGCGCGACGACCGCCGACCGACCTTGACCCGACCGCCTTCCGAGGGCGGTACGGCGTCGACAGCCGACAGCGGCTCGCGGTATACGTCGGCCGGCTGGACGTGCAGCACAAGGGGCTGGACCGGCTGCTTCGAGGTGCGGCTACCGCGCCCGAGTGGCGGCTGCTTCTCGTCGGACCCGATCATCGCGGCGGTCGCGAGATCCTCGAGCGGCTGGCCCGGGAACTCGACCTGCGCGACCGCATCGGGTTCACGGGAGCCGTTGGCCCGCGGGATGTCCATGCGGCGCTCGCCGCCGCCGACCTGTTCACGCTCACCTCCCGGTGGGAAGGGCAGCCGATGGCGCTCCTGGAGGCCTTGAGCCACGGAACCCCGGCGCTGGTCACCCCGGTCGTTGAGCGAGTGGTTCCTGTCGCGGCCTCTGGAGCGGGGTGGATGGCGCCGCCAGCCGAACTGGGACCCATCTTGCAGCGCCTGGCGTCCGCCAACCGCGGCGACTGGTCTGGGCACCGCGCTGCAGCCCGGCGGCTTGCAGCACGGTACGACTGGGATGCGGTGGCGGAGCGATACGAGGAGGTCTACGCCGCCTCGGCCGGTGCCACGTCGTGACGATCGGCCGCCTGTTGGGCGTCGTCGCCGGCGTCTCCGGGTCCCTCGTCGTGGCCTCGACCGGGCTCCTCGGCGCGGCCCACCTTGACGACCGGTTCCGTGTCGACCACGTCGGCGGCGCCCGCCTCGCTCTGGCGTGGTACCTCAACCACGGCGTGCTGTACCCGCCGCTCGTGGACGGGCAGTTCTACGGCGGCACCCGTTTCATGCCGCTCCCGATCGTGCTCGGCGCAGGTGTGGCGCGGTTGACCGGGGAGTATCTGGTCTCGGGCAAGGTCGTCGCGTACGTCGTCGGGTTGGCGCTGCTGGCCGTCCTGTTCTCGAACGTCCGCCGGCGCAGCGGTTCGGTGCCGGTCGCCCTGCTCCTCGTCGCGATGGTCCCGGCCACCGCGACGGGTCTGTCGGCGCTGCTGGGCCTGCGGGCCGACGCCCTACCGCTCCTGCTGCAGCTGGTCGCACTGGAGACCGCGGTGCGATGGCGCCGCCCCGCCAGAGATGTCGCTGCCGCCGTGCTCGGTGTGCTAGCCGTCGCAGCCAAGCTCAGCGCCGTGTGGGCACCGCTGGCGCTGATCGCCTGGTTCCTGCTGCGGCGCGAGATCCGACGCTTGATCGTGTTCCTGACCGTATCCGTCGCGCTCATCGCAGCGCTCGTCGGCGTCCTCGTCGTCGTCACCGATGGCCGGTTCTCCGACAACGTCTTCGGCCTGGCCACCGCTGGGATCACTGGCCCGGCTGACGTGCTGCGCGCCCCGTACATCCTGGTCCGGCTGCTCACCGAGCATGCGACGGCGCTGTGGGCGCTGTTCCCCGCCGTCCTGGTCGCCGGATGGCTGGCACTGCGAGAGCGCGACCCCGACCCGTACCTCCTGGCGTTTGGCTCCGCGCTCGTCGTCGTGATCGTCGTGCTAACCGACCGCGGGACCGGTCCCAACCAACTCGTGGACCTCGTCACTCTCGGGGCCGTCGTCCTGGGCGGCCTCGTCGGCCGCCGGTGGCGTCCCCGACAGCTCAACGAGCCGGTCAAGGCCGTCCTGGGGGTTGCGCTCACGTGGGTCGTGCTCAGCGGGTTCGCCGTCGCGCACGTCCCTGAGCTCCAGCGCCTCGGCGGGTGGGCAACCACACGACCGCTCGACGGCTTGCCCGCTGTGTCAGGCCCGATCCTGTCGGAGGACCCCTACGTCCCGGTCGCCCACGGGCAACGCCCCATTGTGCTCGATCCCTTCATGCTGCGCCGCATCTATCAACGTGATCCCGCGCTGGTGCGGCCCCTGGTCCAGCGCATCGAGCGAGGCGACTTCCAGTACGTCGTGCTGGTGGAACCGCTGGAACCGCTCGACCGCGAATGGTGGAACGACATGCATCTCGGCCCGGAGCTCGTGCGGGCGATCGCCAGCGCGTACCAGCCGCTGGGACGCCACCAGGGCTACCACGTGTACGTCCCGTCCGGTGTGCAGCCCCCTCGATGATGTGCGTCACAAGGAGCTGGCGCGAGGGCCGCTGCAGGTACCCTGCCCCGACGCGGGTCACGCACGTTGGGCCCCGCAGACGGTCGGCGGTCTACTCGTCGTGGTCGGTCTTTTGTAAGGAGCAACGTGGCGATCACCGCTTCGGGCACCGCCAGACGTTCCCTTGGGTCGGCGCTGGTCGCGTCGGCGCGCCCGCGGCAGTGGCTGAAGAACCTCCTGGTCTTCGCTGCGCCCGCCACCGGGCGCGTGCTGCTCCAGCCGGAGGTCTTCGCACGGGTCTTCGCCACGTTCGTTGCGTTCACGCTGGTTTCGAGCGGCGTCTACTACGTGAACGACATCATCGACCGTCACGAGGACGCCCAGCACCCGCGCAAGAGGTTCCGGCCAATCGCTGCCGGGGAGATCCCCGTCCGCCTCGCATGGTTCGTCGGAATCCTGCTGTTGCTCGGCGGCGTGCTCGCCGCGTTCGCGACCGGAGGAGCTGGGCTCGTCGCCGTCGTCGGCGGCTACGTAATCCTGGCGATGAGCTACGCGATCGTTCTCCGCGGGGTCGCCCTGCTCGACATGGCAGGGATCGCGGGTGGCTTCCTGTTGCGGGCCGTGGCGGGTGGCGTGGCGGTGGACGTCCCATTGTCGAGTTGGTTCCTGATCGTGGCGACGTTCGCCTCGCTGTTCGTGGCCGCGAGCAAGCGACACGCGGAACTCGTCCGCGTCGGTGAGGCCCGCGGGGACCACCGTTCGACTCTCGCAGGGTACAGCGAGTCCTACCTGCGCTTTGTCCAGTACAGCTCGTCCACGGCTTGCATCACCGCCTACTGTCTGTGGGCGTTCGAGGGTGCGGTGATGGCGCCGCTGTGGTCGGGGCTCTCCATCATCCCGTTCGTCCTCGGGGTCTTCCGCTACGCCCTGCTGGTCGATACCGGCCGAGGAGAGAGCCCTGAGGATCTGGTGTTCGGCGATGCCTCGCTGGTCGGGTTCGGCTTCACCTGGATAGCACTGCTGGCCGTAGGCCTGTTGCTGTCCTGACCCGGACCTGGGGTAGTACTCCAGACCCGGCTCTCTACCCAACCGACGAAGACGTCGAAGGGCAGGGTCACGGTTCCTGCACCGGGGCGGCCCTGCGGGCAGGTACCGGCGAGCCTGTCGGTGTTCACGAGCCGCTGGGCCGACCGCTCGTCGCGGGGCGCGGCCGTGCGGCGGATCCGGTGGTCGTAGAGCAGCAGGTCGGCGCCGTACGGGTGCACCACCTCAACCTGGTAGATCCGCGTGACGACGCCAGCTGGCTCGACTGCCACCGCACCACTCGTCACGTCGCCCCGGAGGGAAAGATTCCGCCGTTTGGACCCGCAACGCTCCCCGCAGGTCCCAACTCGACTCGAAGACAACCGCCGGTCCCTCGTAGGGGCAGACTCCCTGCAGCAGCACGGTCGACCCTGGCGCCAAGACGGGTAGTCCGCCTGGAGTGGGCGAGCACCCCTTGTTGCCTGTTCCAGCTCGCCATCCAGAACGAAGCCAGGCCGTTGGTCACGAGGACACCGGCCGCGCACACCGCGGCGACGGTGGCGCGGAACAGCCGCTCCCGGATCGCGGTGCTACTTACCCACCCTGCCACCATGCCGATGAGGGCGACGATGGCCATCGCGGCGCCCACCGCGGCGACCGCCGACACCCGGTTCGCGATGCCCGTGCTCGAGAAGCCGATGCGGCCGGTAGTGAAGAAGATCGCGTACCCGAGCACGAAGACAGTCAGCCCCCCCACTCCCAACAACGCCGGGGACGCTACGCCGCCCCCCCGGTACGCAGGTGCCGGCAGGCTCGTCTCCGCGAGCGCACCCAGGTACCAGTACGTGCTGATCGCCACGATCAGGCTCGCGACGACCCCGCCGGCTCCCGCGTGAGGAAGAGCCCATGCCACCGTGTGAAGGAAGGCAGCACCGTAGGTGCCGAAGTTGGTCGCCAACGCGCCGGACACGAGGCGGATGGTGTACTCGAACACCGGAGACCCCAGTCCCAAGCCGCTCGCCACCGCAGCCTTGTACGTGACGACGCCCGCCACGGCTGCGAGGGTGCTCCCGTGGAACGCCACGGTGCCGGTCACCGTCATGCGACCCCGCAGCCCGCCCGTCCCCATCTCCCGGACCGCCAACTCGGCGAGGACCACGTTGAGCGCAACGAGGGGCAGGACCGCCTCGTAGCCGAGGCCGGCGGCGACGAGTGCACCCACACCCAAGAGTTTCCAACGCCACCGCCCGCGCCCACCGGCAGTGGCCGCCCGTAAGTCGGCGTGCAGGCTGACGAGATACAGGGCGATACTCAGTGAGTACCCGAAGGCCGCGAACCAGAACCGGTTGGTGGCGGCGTTCGGTGCGAGGATGTAGATGGCGGGCACCGCAACGGCGAACAACGGGGTACCGACCCCCCGCAGCACCCGGTATAACAGCAGGGCCACCGCGACGAGCACAGCGGTGTTGACCAGGTGGTAGCCGAGGGGGTGCATGCCGAACAGGCGGTGGAGCACCGCCTGGTAGACGATCTGGGTCGGGCGCATGTGGAGATTCGTCCCCAACTCGATCTGCGCGGCGACGAGGCCGGGCAGCGACCCGTCCTCGGCGTTGGCGAGGATGGCGAGGAAATCCCAGTCGTCGGAGTAGAAGCCGAGCCGGCCGGTGTACGGGGTTGTCGAGAGACCACGATCGCCGCCAAGAACAGGCAGTCCCTCCCCCCGGCGAGCGTCCTTGGCCTGGAGGCGCCTCTCCCCGTCCGTTTGGCCAGCAGTCGTTTCAGGGCCGCCACCCTCCAGCGCCCCCACCCCATAACCGACCCAGGATCGGCTTCTCGAAACGCACCTAGCGCCGCCTGCTCGACGTCACTCCATCGCGAAGAGCCAGCAGCAGGTCTTCGTACTGCGACACGGACCGCTGAGCGTCGAAGATGTCGCGAACGGTTGCGGCCACCGGCCGATATGACGCGGGGTCGTGGAGGACCCGGACGAGGCCGTCCGCCAACCCGGGTGCGTCCCGTGGAGGTACTAGCGTGCCTGCACCGGTGACGCGGACGACCTCACGCGCGCCGGGGATGTCGGTGGTCACCAGCGGCGTACCGGCCAAGAGCGCCTCGACCTGCACGATCGCGAAGCAGTCGCTCCGCGATGGCAGGACGAACACGTCGCACAAGGCGTAGAAGTTCGCCATCTGCTGCGGATCGGAGAGGAGCCCCACCTCGGTCACAGCATCGCGCGATCGGTCGAGCAGTGGACGGCAACGCTGGAAGAAGCGCTCGTACGCGACGTTGGTGTCGCCGGCGAAGAGGAACTGGGCGTTTGGTATCCGTGCGCGGACGAGGGGCACGGCCTCGAGCAGGTAGTCGAAGCCCTTCTCCTCGACGAACCGACCCGCGAATCCCACGAGACGTCGGCCCTCCAGGCCCAGGCGCTGCCGCCAACGCTCGACCTCGGAGGGTTCGGGTTCTGGCAGCACGACCGGCGGGTAGATCGAATCGATCTTGTCGGCGACCGGTGCCAGGAACGCCGAGTGGTCGCGGTAGTCGTCGGTGTGCACGATGACCCGATCGGACAGCCGCATGCCCAGGCGGATGACCGCGTCCATGACCCGCTGGATGATCGCGTTCAGGGCACCGGCTGGCATCACCACATCGCCGTGGTGGGTGATCAGCGTCGGCTTGCCGAGCAGGCGCGCGACGCCGGCCACGAGCGCGGCCTCCGGCATCGGCGTGTGCAGGTGCACGACGTCGCAGCGCGCAACTTCCCGCACGAGGGCCACCGGGTACGAGGGCATGATCACCGTCCGACTGATGCGACCCAGCGTTGGCACGCGGAGGATCGTCACGCCGTTCGCGCGTTCCCGGCGCGGCAGATCGGGATCGTGTCTGGACGCGAGCACGGTGACGTCGTGGCCGCGTTCCGCCAGACCCTCGGCGAAGCGCCGCCCGAGCACGGTCAGCCCGGTCCAGTGGGGGTGGTAGTAGGTGAGCGTGGACAGGATCCGCATCGACATCAGCCGGCTGCGACGGTTGCGGCCGTGCGGTCGGGTTCGCGCCCCAGCAGCTCGCGCAGTGAAGGGACGGTCGCTGCCATCAGCGCCACGAGGAAACCGGCGACTGCCCAGCTTCCGACCTCGTCCCAGGGTCCGATGAACGGCGACAGCGCGCCAACCCACAGGCCGGTGATCACTGCGATCAGCCCACCTCGAGCCAGCTTGGTCCGCAGTTCGGAGCGCGCGCCGGCGGCCCACTCGAGCAGCAACGGGAGGGTGAGGAGCACGAAGACGAGGCGGTAGTCGCCGTTCTTTCGGAGCGCGAACGTTCCGAGGTACGTCAGCGCGCCGAGGTGGAAGGCGAGGACCTGGAGGTGGGACGCCTTCGACGTCGAGATCGGGGTCAGCCGTCGCCGCGCCCATGTCCACGCAGCCACCGTCAGCAGGACTAGGGGCACGACGGCGATCGCCTGCGCCAGGAGGTTGCCGTGGAGCCAGTCGCCGGTGGCCAGGAACTGGTGGTAGAGGTGCCCGATCATGATCCTGGCCCCGTAGGAGTACAGCAGGCCTCCTTCGGGCGCGCTCATGACTTTCTCGAGGTCCGCGAAGGTGAGAACGATGTAGGCAGCCATGATCGCGACACCCGCGGGTACGGCCAAGCGGGCGCGCCGGTCCGACGTGAACGCGTAGGCGGGCAGTGCGAGGATGGCGTAGTACTTGGTCGCCGCGGCGCCGAGGATCAGTGCCGGGCTGAGCCACGGCGTCAACCGGTCCCGAGCCTTCCAGGCGAACACAGCGCCGACGAACACGGCGAACAGGATGAGGTCCATGTTGCCGCGTTCGATCGACAGCATGACCGCGGGGGAGGTGACTGCGGCAGCGAGGATGACACCGTTGCGCACGGACAGCCTGCCGACGAGCAGCAGAAGCGAGCCGAGAAAGGCCACCGCCGCGATCGTGCCGAACACGATGGTCCTTGCCTGGCTCAACCCGATGTAGTGCAGCAGGACCCACACCCGAGGGTAGTTCATGGGGCGGGCCCACGGATCGCAAGGGTTGTCGACGAGCGGGTCGTGACCGAGCGCCCAGCAGTCAGCCGCGGCAGCCACGTTGCGGGCGTCGAAGTAGAGCGTCGGTGCGGGCTTGACGCCGAGGTACGGCCACAAGTTGACATCCCACGCAAGACGAGCGATCGCAACCGCAGCGGCATACAGCGCGACGGCGGCGACGACGACGACGCGGCCGTCGACACGACCTAGGTTGGCTCGGCCTCGTCCGTCTCCGCGCGGTGGTCGCAGCAGGACGCTGCGCCGGTTCACCGTGGCGGCCGCGGCGCGGCGCGGCCTCGTCCGTGCATGGACACCCCGCATGACTGGCCTGAAGCAGCAGATGGTACCTGAGCGGACGGCAGGATTGGCGAGAAACGCCGTGAGGTATGCCACTCCACGCGCGACCTCGAAATGGCGTCCTTGCGGGCGTGCCACGCTGGCGGGACGCGTCCCACGACCGTCTCGTCGATCGAGTTGCGGGCTACCATGCCTGACCGTGCCGGCCAGCCGGTCCCCTCAGCGTGGCCTCGCGCCAGAGCCTCCGGTGGGCACGAACGTCGTACCCGTCGCGCGGAAATCCTGATGCCCACCGTCTCGATCGTCATACCGACCTACAACCGAGTCCACCTGTTGGGGCGGACGCTGCGAGCGGCGCTCGGGCAGGACGGGGTGGATCTGGAGGTTGTCGTCGTCGACGACGGGTCGAGTGACGGCATCCTCGAGGCGATCACGGCCGCCGACGACGGCCGGATCCGCTTGCTCCGCAACCCCGCCCCGACCGGGGTGAGCGCTGCCCGCAACCGCGGCATATCTGCTGCCAGCGGAGACTGGATCGCCTTCCTCGACGACGACGACCTATGGGCACCCGACAAGCTGGTGTCGCAGCTTACGGCGGCCGAGCGGGCCGGCGCGCGGTGGGCGTACGCCGGTGACGTGAACATCAACGACCGGTTGCAGGTCCTGAGCGGCGCGCCGCCGCCGGACCCCGAGACGGTGCTGGCGCTGCTGCCTCGCCTGAACCCTCTTGGCTCTGGTGGCTCGAACGTGGTCGTCCGCTCGGAGCTGCTACGGGCGGTGGGTGGCTTCGACCCGAGCCTGAACCGCACGGAGGACTGGGATCTTTGGATCCGCCTCGGGCGCGCGGGCGTTCCCGCCTGGGTGCCCCGGCCGCTGGTCGCATACCGCTTCCACAGCGGCAACGTGGCCGCCGACCCGGACGGGATGGTCGATGAACCTCGCCGTCTGGCCGACCGCTACGCGATCCCCGTTGACCTAGCGGCGATGCATCGTCGGGCCGCTTGGACGGCGCTGCGCGCAGGTCGCCGCGGGCTGGCGGTCCGTTACTACGCCGGGGCCGTCGTGCGGGGGGACCTGTTGTCCGTCGGCAGAGCCGCCATCGGCCTGGTCCACCCGGCGGTGGGAACCGACCGCCTGTTCGGATTGCTGCGCCGCGATCCTGACTGGGTCGCGGCGGCGAAGCGGTGGCTGACGGCGTTCACGGCCGATGCGCCAGCACGCGAGCAGAGCGCCCCATGAGTCCCGCCCGGATCGCCCGGCGGGCAGCCAGCCGTCTGTTGAGGTCAGCGACCGTTCGCGACGCTGTGGGGGCGGTTGCCCACGCTCGCGGTCATCGCCTCGTACTCGTCTACCACCGCATCGGGGCGCCGCCCGGCCGCGTCGTCCCCGCCGTCCCCGCCGACCTCTTCCGCGCGCACCTGCAAGCGCTGAGCGAGGTCGTCGATCTGGTCCCGCTGGAAGAGATCGTCGCAGATGGCCCGTCGGGGTCTGAACGTCGCGGCCGGCGCCCCAAGGTGGCTGTGACGCTCGATGACGATCTGCGGAGCCACGCCGCCGAGGCCCTGCCCATCCTCCGCGCCCTGGGCGTGCCCGCGGCGTTCTTCCTGTCAGGGCGAGCTCTGCACGGCCTCGGGGCTTACTGGTTCCAGCAGCTCGAGGTGCTCCTCGCCGTCCACGGCGAGGACGGCACGGCGGCGCGCCTGGGCCTGGCTGGTCGCTCACCCGGTGGCTTGACGCTGGCCTGTGAACGCGACGACGTGCTCCGCGAGCGCGTGAGCGAGCTCGCTGCCGACGTGCCCGATCCGGGCCTCCTGGACTGCGACGGCATCGTCGAGTTGGCGGCAGCCGGGATGACCATCGGGTTCCACACCCTCGACCATCGCATCATGCCCACCATGGACGACGATGCCCTCGACGACGCCGTCAACCGCGGCCGCGGCGCGCTGGCGGCCGCGGCCGGATCGCCGCTGCGGTTCTTCGCGTACCCCCACGGTCAGGCCGACGTCCGCTCCGCCGCCGCTGTCCGCCGTGCCGGCTTCGACGCCGCCTGGACCGGTCGACCACAGCCCGTCCGCCCCGGGGGCGACCGGTACCGCCTCGGCCGCTGGGAGCCGGGGCCCCTCGACGTCGACGAACTGCTCGTGAAACTCCCGGTTCGTCTCCACGGCGTCACCGACGCAGCTCGGAGGATGTCGGGATGACCGTGGTGAGCGTGGTGATCCCCACCAAGGGCCGACCGGACCTGCTCTCCCTGACCATGCGCAGTGTCCTGGCCCAGCAAGACGTCGTCGCCGAGGTGCTCGTCATCAACGACGGCGGCGACTCCGCGACCGCTGCGCTGATCGAGGAGTTCGCCGACGCCCGCGTGCGCCTCCTGGTCAACACGGGCGCTCCCGGGGTGAGTGGAGCCCGCAACACCGGGATCGCTGCGGCGACGGGGGACTGGGTGGCCTTCCTCGACGACGACGATCTGTGGGCACCGGGCAAGCTGGCCGCCCAGCTCGCCGTCGCTGAGGCGGCCGGCGCGGGGTGGGTATACGCCGGGGACGTCACGGTCGACGCGGCGCTGCGCGTCCGCGGCGGCTGCCCGCCTCCCCCGCCAGAGGAGATCGTCCAGCGGCTGCGCGCCTACAACGCCGTGCCGGCGGGCGCTTCCAACGTCGCGGTGCGCCGAGAGGTCCTCGCTGTCACCGGCGGGTTCGACCCGGGCTTGCGCACCAGTGAGGACTGGGATCTGTGGCTCCGCCTTGCCGCCACCGGGCTGCCCGCGTACGTCCCGCGCCCGCTCGTGGCCCTGCGGACGCATCCGGCCATGGCGTCGCGTGCTGTGAAGCGCATGCTCGCCGACATCGAGATCATCGCCGACCGTCACGGCATCGCCGTTGACCGGCCACGTCACCAGCGCTGGGCAGCGTGGATATGCCTGGAGGATGGAAACCAACGCACGGCGCTGCGCCACTACGCCCACGCGGTCGCCGAGGGCGACCTCATGTCCCTCGGACGGGCGGCTGTGGCACTGGTGGCCCCCGGGTTGGCGCGACGCCGTCGCCCGGACCCCGCCGACCGATGGGTCCGCCAAGCCCAGACATGGCTCGACGCCCTGCGCGACGAGGCGGCGTCGGCGGCCCACCGCGAGGGAGGGCGGTCGGCGCTGTGACCTCTCACGACACCACGACGCCTCCGGAGCCGGCACCCCGCGGCGGGACGGTGGCCTACCGGGGTGCACAGGCCGAGCACAGCCGGCTCGGGCGGGGGGGCGTCGCGATCTTGGCCGGCACCGCCGTCATGTTCGTGGCTGTGGGCATGCCCGTGGTGTGGCGCGGAGCTCCGCTCGCCGATGACTTCAACAACTGCCTCGCACCGCGTGAGATCGGCCTTGACGGCTTCCTCGCCGCGTCCTGGGACCGTCTGGGCATGGTGCGCCCCGCCCGCATCCTGGAGATCCTGGTCACGACGGGGGTGTGCCAGACCATCCCGTTCGGGGTGGCCATCGCCGTGCCACTGGTTCTCACCATGGCCATGGCTCTCCTCGTGCGCGGCCTGCTGCGCGACCTGGGCGCCTCCGCGCCGTGGCCGGACGTGGGCGGGGCTGCATGGCTGCTTCAGCCCCTGGGGACAGAGGCGGCGCTGTGGCCGGCCGCGCTGCACGTGCCGCTCGGTCTCGCCTTCGCTCTCGCCGCCCTGCGGCTGTACCGCAGGCGACGCCACGGATGGGCGGCCCTGGCGACGTTGGCCGCGGCGTTTTCCGTCGAGCAGGTGATCCTTGCACTCCCCGTGGCCGCCGGGTTGCTGACCCCCGCGTCCGACCGCCGCCGCGCCGCAGCTGTCAGCGCCGCGGTGGTCGGTGCGGCTCTGACGATGTTCGCGCTGTGGCCGGGCTCGGATCCGCGGCTACACGCCGGCTTCGTCGACCGGGTCCTGACTCTCGCCGAGGATCCCACGTTCTACGTCGCCTACCCCGCCGTTGGCTTGGGGCTGCACTCGATTCCGCTAGCCACCCGCTGGACGCTGCCGTGGAGCGTGGTCGCCCTCGCCGGGGCCGCCGCGTTCGGGATGCTCGGCGCTCGGCGCCTGCCGCGCGGGTCCGGCCTGGCCCCGCGCGATGCGGCCTGGGGCGTCGTCGCAGTCAGCGTCCTCGTCGTCCTGGCCAACGTGCCAGTCGTCCTCGCCGTGCCGCGTCAAGGTTCCCCACGGCTGTTCTCTCCCACCTGGCTCATCCTCGTCGTGGCCGCCGCCGAACTTGCGTCACGGCTGCGGTGGCGGCGCCCAGAGCTGTTCGGCGCGGCCGGCGGGATGTTCGCCGCGGGGGCGGTCCTGTCGCTGGCACTGAGCGCCTCCGTGCGGCTGGTGAACGCGGACTTCACCGAGCACTCCGCCGAGCTGATCGCCGCCACTGTCCCGGACGGTGGCAGCGTGGCGGTCTGCGGGGTACGTCGCACCGTGACCGAGCCGGCGCCGCGGGGCGCGTTCGCCGTCCACGACCTGATCTACGAGTGGGCCGCCGAGGATGCCGTCGCGTACTACACCGGCCGGCGCGTCACCTTCGAGCTGGCCGGAGAGCTGTGGCAGCGACCCTGTCCGGATGCCGCCGACGTCGACGCGGTCGTCATGTTCGACCAGCTGGTCGCGGCGCGGCGTCCGTGAACGCTGACGCCCGCCCCGTCGTCGACGACGTCACGGTCGTTGTTCCCACCGTGGGCGGACCGCTGCTTGAGGGCTGCCTGGATTCGCTCGTGAGCGGCACGGTCTGGCCGGCGCGGCTCATCGTCGTCGACCAGGGCCGTACCGTTGCGGGGGCGGCGTGCGTCGCCGCGCTGCGCGATCGTGGTGTCGAAGCGGTCCATCTGCCGTCCGACCAGACCGGCATCTCCGCGGCGACCAACCGTGGACTCGAGCAGGTGCGCACGTCCTACGCGGCCGTCACCCACGACGACTGCCGGGTGCGTCCCGACTGGCTCGAGCGGTTGACGGGCCATCTCCGCGTGGTCGGAGACGCCATCGTCACGGGCCGCGTCGAGCCCGAAGGCGAGGGCATCGTCCTGACCGTAAAGACCGACGAGGAGCGGACGGTCTACACCACCCCGTTGCTGGACGGCGATGTGCTCTTCCCGCCCAACATGGGCTTCGCCGTCCGGCTGCTGGAGCGCATCGGCTGGTTCGACGAGCACCCATCTCTCGCCACTGCCGGGGAGGACAACGAGTGGGCGCACCGCGCCCTGCGCTCCGGGGTCTCGATCGTGTACGAACCCACCGTCGTGGTCGGGCATCTGGCCCGTCACCGTCCCGAGGACCTGCCACACCTGTACCGGCGATACGCCCGCGGGCAGGGGGCGTTCTACGGCACGTGGCTACGGCGAGGGGACGGGTTCGTCGCGCGGCGCGCGGCTCGTGACCTGCTGCGCGCCCCGTGGCTGCTCGTGCGTGGCCTCGCCGCGCGCAACCGGGAGCTCATCGCAATGGGCCGGGGCGAGGTCGTCGGCCTGCTGCCCGGCATCCTGGCCGGACTGCGCAACCGTGGCGTGCGCTCCAGCGCGACGCGTCACGGAGTCGGGTAGGCAGCGTACCCCAGCGCGGACATGGTGGCGCTGAGCCTCGTCTGCAGCTCAGCAGCTTCCTCGTCGGTGAGGTAGTCCTGCCAGCGCTTGGTCCGTTGGACGATGCGGCCCCACAGGTGCGGGTCGACGGGCCAGCGGTCGGGGTCGGCAGCTCGCTCCTCCACCGCTTCGGGGTCGAACGGCTCGTCGAGGAACCCACAGACCTCGCGGAAGGTCTGCGCCGGGTCGGCGGTGAGACGTTCGTAGGGAACCAGGAGGAGGTTGTTGTGGCCGGCGTCGCGCCATGCCAGCGCCCGCGCGCTGCGATCCGCGTAGATGCGGCAGAACTCGTCGAGGTTCAGGTCGGCCCACCACCCGTGCGGGTCGACTGCTGCCCGCCGACGGTAGGAGGTGAACACGTCAACGGGGTGGCGGTGGATGTAGAGGAATCGTGCATCGGGAAAGGTTCGGGCCAACTCGGGGAGGTGCCGGGTGTTCGTGGGGGTCTTCTCGACCAGCCGGAGACAGCCACGAGCACGCCAGGCGTGGAAGAAGTAGGTCCGCAGCACCAGGTGATTGAGGTTGACGTACCCGAGCCAGCGGGCGCGGTCCCGCAAGACGTAGTTCACAGGCGCCAGGATAGCGCTGAGCACCCGCAGCGGACGGATGGCGCGCAGGAACGCGCCGAAGGCGTCCCGGTCATCCAGCATGAAATGCACGAGGTTGGGCGGGTAGGTGGGAGTGAACAGGAACGTCCGTCGCAGGTGCGAGAACACGTCGGTCTCTACGAGGTTCGGCGTTCGCGGCCGGAACGAAGGGTGCTTCTGCAGCGTCCTGTACAGGATGCTGGTGCCGCTGCGCGCCTCGCCAACGATGAACACGGGACTGGCCGCTCGCATCGCGCGTGACGCGGCGAGCAGGCCTGTGGTGTCCGTGCCCGCCTCCATGCTGCGGTCAGGATACGTTGCGCCAGGGCTGGACGGCCGCGAAGCTCATCATCGGGCGGTGGAGGAACCTGCCGGTCGTGGCGGCCGGGCGCACCGACCCGCTCCTGCCACCGTCCCCATCGAGGTCTGGAGCAGGCTGCAGGACACATGGTCGCTGTCTGCGGTGTGGGGCACACTACGCCCATGGAGCAGCTTCCAGGCGTCGCCGCAGTGAGGCTCCCGGTTGCCGAAGGGCGCGCCTCGACCCTGGCATGGCACACGGGCGGGGTGACGGCGTGATCGACGTCTCCGTGGTCGTCCCCACGCGCAACCGCAGCCAGCTGCTGGCGACGACGCTGCGGAGCGTGTTGCGCCAGCGCGGCGTCGCTCTCGAGCTGATCGTGGTCGACGAGGCCTCGAGCGATGACACCGCGCAGGTCGTCGCGGCGTTCGAGGACGCCAGGACGCGCGTGATTCATCACGCGGTCGCTCGGGGCCCCAACGCAGCGCGTAACCGTGGCGGCTTCGACGCGCGCGGCGAGTGGGTCGCCTTCATCGACGACGACGACCTGTGGGCGCCCGACAAGCTCGCGCGGCAGCTGCGCGCGGCCGACGAAGCCGGACGTGGCTGGGTGTACGCCGGGTCGGTCAACGTCAACGAGCAGCTCGACGTTATCCACGGCGTCCCCCCACCGTCCCCGGCGCAGGTCATGGCCGAGCTGCCGCGCCACAACGCGATCCCCGCCAGCGCATCCAACGTGATCATGCGTCGGTCGGCGTTCGTGGCGTACTCGGGGTTCAACGAGAACCTCCGCGCGTGCGAGGAATGGGACCTGTGGCTGCGCCTGGCGAAGGACGAACCACCGGCTTGGGTTCCCAGCCCGCTGGTGGCGTACCGCATGCATGCCGGTAATGCGACGCTCGACGTCGCCGGGATCATCGCCGGCGCGCGCATGATCGAGCAGTTGCACGGTACGACCATCGACTGGGGGCGGTTCCACTGGTGGATCGCGCAGCTGTGCGTCCGGAACGGCCGACGCGGTGATGCGCTGCGGGAGTACGGCAAGGCAGCGCTGGCGGGGCGGCATCGCGAGGTGCGTGCCGACCTGGTCACGCTGGCTCGTCGCACCTTGCGTCGTCATGGTCTGGGCGGGGTCCCCGAGCCGGCACGACGTGCCGACGTCTCCTGGGAGGACCAGGCGCGCGTGTGGATCGACGAGCTGCGCCGGTCGCCGATCGAAGCCGCGGGCGGCAGATGACGCTGGTGTCGGTGGTCATCCCCACCCGCAACCGCAGCCGGCTGCTGGCGACGACGCTGCACAGTGTGTTATGGCAGCGCAACGTCGATCTCGAGGTCATCGTGGTCGACGACGCCTCCACCGACGGCACTGCTGACGTGGTCGCCGGCTTCGCCGACCCCCGGTTGGTCCTGATGCGCCAGCGGAGCCCTTGCGGACCGAGCGCAGCGCGTAACCGTGGCGCTGGCCGGGCAGCCGGGGCGTGGCTCGCATTCGTGGATGACGACGACGTATGGGCCCCCGACAAGCTGACCCGCCAAATCGCGGCCGCCGACGGGGCCGGTCGAGGCTGGAGCTACGCCGGAGCAGTCAACATCGGGGACGATCTGCAGATCGTGTCCGGCAGTCCGCCACCGTCACCCGAAGACGTCCTTGCTGCGTTGCCCCGGTACAACCCCGTGCCCGGCGGAGGATCCAACGTGATCATCCGCTGGGAGCTGTGGGACGACGTCGCCGGTTTCGACGAACGGTTGCCCCCGTGCGAGGACTGGGACATGTGGGCCAGGCTCGCCCGGGTCGGCCCACCGGCGTCTGTGGCCGCCCCGCTGATGGGCTACCGCCTACACAGCGGAAGCGTCTCGCTTGACATCCGCAGGATCCTCCGCAGCGCCGAGCTCATCGAACAGCTGCACGCCACACCGGTCGACTGGGGGCGGATGCACCGCTGGCTGGCGGAGTCATGTCTGCGCATGGACCGCCACGTGCAGGCGCTTGGCCAGTTCGCCATGGCGGCGATCCGTGGCCAGGCACGGGGCGTCGCCTCCGACGTGGCTGCCATCGCTCGGCGGCGTGTGGGCCGGCGCACCCGCAAGGTCGAGACCCCCGCCGATCGTGACTGGATAGCCCAGGCCGCGGGATGGCTCCAAGAGCTGCGGAGCCGCGTCGGTACCGTCCCGAAGGGGGCGGCGACCCATGTTGACAGGCTTGGCCGATGAGCCGTCGTGAGAGCCCGCCACGAACCACGCCGATCGCGTTCGACCATCTTCACCCCACATCGGCACCGATCTTCATCCACGGCATCCTGCCACGCAGCGGCACCAACTTCCTGTGGGATCTGCTCCTGGTGCATCCTGACTGCGCACCCGCCGTCGAACCCGTCCGAGAGGATCTGTTCCTCGAACACTGCCATCACCTGACCGCCTTCATTGCGGACGTCCAGGCAGCGTGGGACCCGATGTGGGGTGAATTCAGCGCGGAGCTGCCGCGACGGCTTCATGCCGCTCTGGGTGAGGGACTGCTGTCGTTCCTGCGGTACGACCGCGATCGCCGGCTTGTGACGAAGTCGCCGAGCGTGCGTCATCTGGACCGGTTCTTCGACTTCTTTCCCACGGCCCGGCTGCTCGTCCTCGTCCGCGACGGGCGGTCAGTCACGCAGTCGTGCATGGACACCTTCGGTTGGCCGTTCGAACGGGCAGCACGGGCGTGGGTCGACGCCGCCGCCGAGATCGATCGGTTCCGCGACGCACGTCCCGACCCCACCGACCAGTGGCGGTTGGTGCGCTACGAAGATCTCGTCGACGACCTCGACCGCCAGCTGCCCGAGCTGTTGCGGTTCCTGGGGCTCGACCTCGCCACCTATGACCTTGACGCGGCGCGCGCCCTGCCGGTGCGTGGCTCGTCGGCGTTCTTCGGGCGGGGTCGCTCGTCCGTTCACTGGGACCCCGTCGACAAGGACTCCAGGTTTGCGCCAACCCAGCGATGGCACCACTGGAACCGCGACCAGCTGGAGCGCTTCGCCTGGATCGCCGGCACCCACCTGAGGTCCTTCGGCTATGACGCCGAGCCGATGCCGTCGGCGGTGCTGACGACGAGGGCCCGGCACCGTCTACTCGATCTGCGGTGGGCGACTCGACAGGCCGTCCGGCGCGCGCGCACGGGGCTGGGCGCCGCATCTCAACCCCTGCGCCGCCGACTCGCGCACGCACGTCAGGACTGACCCATGATCCCCGAGGTCACCGCGATCGTCCCCACCCACAACCGCCGCGACATGCTGATCACGACTCTTCGGTCCGTGCTGTGGCAACGAGACGTGTCCCTAGAGGTCGTGGTGGTCGACGACGGTTCCCGCGACGACACGGCGGCGGTCGTGTCGAAGGTGGGCGATCCGCGCGTCCGCCTGCTCCGCCACGACACCCCCCGGGGGGTCAGCGTCGCCCGGAACCGCGGCGCAGCGGAGGCGCGGGGACAGTGGCTGGCGTTCGCCGACGACGACGACCTGTGGGCTCCCGACAAGCTCGCCCGCCAGCTGGCTGTCGCCCGCACCACCGGCCGCACCTGGGCGTACGGCGGAGCGGTGCACGTCAACGCCGCTCTCCGGGTCATGACGGCCAAGGAAGCGCCGGCCCCGGATCGTCTCGTGGCGACTTTGCCCCGGTGGAGCCTCATGCCCGGGGGGTCGTCCAACGTGATCGTCCAGGCGGACGTGTTCGCGGCGACCGGTGGCTGGGACCCCACCCTGATCAACCTCGCCGACTGGGACATGTGGGCGCGCCTTGCCCAGCAGGGACATCCGGCCTGTGTCAACGCTCCACTCGTCGGCTACCGCATCCACGTCGGTAACGCGTCAGCGGACACCGCACTCGTCCTCCGTGAGGCGAGGATGATCGATGGCCGCTACGGCGCCAGGCTCGACTATGGCCAGCTGCATCACTACCTGGCGTGGGTGCACCTGCGCTCCGCCCGCCGCCGACCCGCCCTAGGCCACCTGGCTCGTGCGGCCGCCCGGGGACAGATCCGCGGGGTGGCGGGCACACTCGCGCTGCTGGCCCGCCAGCGGATGGGCCACCACGCGCCGGCGCTGCGTCCGAGGCCCAGCGGCATCCACAAGACCTGGCTGGCCGAAGCCGAGAAGTGGATCGCTCCTCTCCGCGAGGCGAGCTTCGAGGCGGCATGAGCGTAGCCGCGACACCACGGTCAACCAGGGCCCTACGCCGCATGGGCCGACCGGTGATGCGACGCGTCCGCAAGCTCCGCCGCCGTGGTGCGCTCCGCGAGGCTGTCGCGACGATCCGCCGCGCCCGGGGAGCGAGGCTTGTGCTGGTCTATCACCGCATCGCCCCTCGTGACGCCCCGCGCGACGAGATCGTGCCGACCGTCCCGGCCGATCTGTTCCGCGAGCAGCTGACCACCTTCGCCGAACTCGGGCGGTTCGTGCCCTTGGACAGCCTCATCGCGGATCCCGGTGATCGTGAAGGGCCGCTGCGGTTCGCGTTGACTTTCGACGACGACTACGACACCCACGCCCGGTACGTGCTCCCCGTCCTGCGCGACCTCGGGCTGCCGGCCACGTTCTTCTTGTCCGGCCGGTCGCTCCACGGCCTGGGCGGGTACTGGTTCCAGCGGCTCGAAGCCCTCGTGGACGAACGTGGCGTCGCCGCGACCGCCGCGCTGCTCGACGTCCCTGACGTCGATCACGAGGTCCACCTTGCCCGGGCCTGCGAGGGTGATCCGTCGCGTCAAGGCCTGATCGATCGATACGCGCCTGCAGGCGACCCACCGCTTGACGCCGCCGGCATCCGCCTGCTCGCCGAGGCCGGCATGACCATCGGTTTCCACACGCTCCGTCACCCGGTACTGCCGCTTTTGGACGATGCTGAGGCGACCACGGCGCTGACCGTCGGGAAGGACCGCCTTGCGGCGCTCGTCGAGCAGCCCTTGAGGTGGTTCGCATATCCCCACGGCAAGACGGATGAGCGCATCACGACCCTGACCCGCCAGGCCGGTTACACCGCCGCGTTGACCACCCAGCTCCGCCTGCTGCACGCGGCGGACGACCACCACCAGCTCGGGCGGTGGGAACCGTCGCCCATGCCCACGCACGAGGTCGTCATCCGGCTCGGTCATGTCCTGCAACACGCCATGGCCTGACCACCCGCGTCGCCAAGCGTGTGCGGGTGTTCAGCGCGCCGGAAGGCGCAGCAGGGACGCGGCGATGCAGGGGATGGCCGTGGCCGGCACTGGGTCGCTCCGGCACTCGCCGGCAGCCGTTGCGCCAGCGGCCGTTACCATCGCCCACCCCGGCAGGAGACGGACGGTCGGCCAAGAAGAACACCCAGGGGCGGGGCAGTGATCGGCGACATGCGGTCGCGTTGCTGCCGTGGGGCGACAGGTTCGAGGACTTCCACGACAAGGTCGGCATATCCCTGGAGGCGTTCCGGGACGAGCTGACCGGAACGTGGCTGTTCAACTACGTCGAGGCGCTGCAGTCGGCCGGCCTGCAGCCGGTCCTGTACTTCTTCTCCGCCAGGATCGGTGAGCCGGTGCGGTTCCCTCACCGTCACACGGGGGCTCCGATCCGGGTCCTGCCGACCCCCTGGCTGCACCGCAAGCTGCAGGCGGTGCGCGACCGCCTTCGGATCCGGTCCCCGCTCTTCTCGTCGGTGCGTTCCTACGTCGCCACACCATGGCGTGCGCTCGCCAGAGAGCTGCGTCGCGACGGCTGCACAGCCATCCTGTGCCAGGAGTACGAGTACCCGCGGTTCGATGAGGCGGTCATGCTCGGCCATGCCCTCAAGATTCCCGTATTCGCCACCTACCAGGGAGGCAACCGGCCAGGCAGCGCGTTGGAGCGGCTCGTCAGGCCTTCCGCGATCCGCCGGGCGACAGGGCTGGTGATCGCATCACGGGCGGAGGCCCGGCGGGTGCAGTCAACGTACGGCTTGCCGATCGACCGGATCGCCGTGATCCCGAACGCCTTCGACGTGCGACGGTGGCGACCGGTCGACCGGGACGCAGCACGCTCCGCCGTCGGCATCCCCGTCAGCGCGCCGGTCGTCGTGTGGCACGGACGCGTGGAGATCCATTCGAAGGGGTTGGACGTGTTGCTCGAGGCCTGGGAACAGGTCTGGGCGTCGCAGCCCGACCTGCGGCCCCTGCTGCTGGTGGTGGGTTCCGGCCAGGATCGCGACGCGCTGCGACGGCGATTGGTCCGTCTCCCGCCCGACGCCGTCCGATGGGAAAACCGCTGGATCTACGACCGGCAGCTTCTCTGGCAGTACCTGTCCGCGGCGGACATCGCGGTGCTCGCTTCACGCCACGAGGGGTTCGCCGTGGCGGTCGTCGAGGCGATGGCCTGTGGCCTGCCGGTCGTCGCCACGGACGTCTCGGGCGTCGCCGAGGCGCTCGGTGAAGATCCAGCTGGCGTGATCGTCCCGCCTGAGGACGTGGCCGGGCTCGCCGCGGCCGTCAGACGGCTGCTCCGAGACCCATCCCTCCGCCGCGAAATGGGGTTGCGCGCCCGACGGCGCGCCGAAGAGCACTTCTCCCTTGAGGCTGTGGGTGACCGGCTGCGGGCGTTCATGGAGGACCGGGGAGCCGTCCGGGGTCCTGGACGGCGTCAGTCGCCGTCCAGGTGTTCCACCGACCACGGGCTCCGAGGACCACGCCGCAGCTCACCTGGTCCCGGCACCACCGGCAACGGGGAGGCGTGACACGTCATCGCGGCGAGGCCTGGCTGGGAGACCGTCGCCGTGGCCATCACTGCACGAGCATCCGGAAGCGCAGACTGCCGCGGAGCAATCCCACCTTCCATCCCCATCGGTGCACCCACCGCATCCAGTCCTGCCGATCGCGTACCGTTGCGATCCGACCGAGCATGAGGCCCCACCCAGCGATCCCGCGCACGGGGTTACGACGGCGCATTCCGCAGGACTCGAAGCGCCGATGCAGGGCCACGGTCCACTCCCCGTACCCACGCGCCTGGCGGTAGACGGCCGCTACCTGGTCCCTGAGGCGGACGTGGACCACCGCGTCGGAGCAGTAGTCGAGCCGATGTCCGGCCAGTTGCGCACGGAAGCACAGATCGGTGTCCTCTAACCAGTCGAACTCCTCGTCGAATCCGCCCAGGTCATCGAAGAGTGTCCGAGCCATCCCGAGGTTCCCCCCGCCGCCGAACGGCAGGAAGGGCGGATCCCATTCCTGCAGTGACCGTTGCTGGGGTTGCGCGCGGACCCCCAGGACCTCCGGTCGGTTCAGGCGCTCCCACTCCAGGCGACCGGCGACCAGTCGCGCCTCTCCAAGGGCTCTGTTCATGGCGCGCAGCCAGCCCTCACCGACGACATCATCGGCGTCGCAGAACGCCAGAAGGCCGCCGTGGGCTTGGCGGACACCGCGGTTACGTGCTTCCGCAGCGTTGCGGCAGTCACGAGCCTCGATCAGCGACAGCCGGGGCAGCCGGTCGTGGAACGCCGCAACGATGCGAGCAGAGCCGTCCTCGGAGCCGTTGTCCACCACGACGACCTCCCAGGGACAGACTGGATCCTGAGCGGCCAGAGCCGCCAGTTGCTCGCCGATCGTCGCCGCTGCGTTGCGGCAGGGGAGGATGACGCTGATGGTCCTGTTCATGGCCGTCATGTTCCAGTATCCACCATCGTTCCCCGTTCGATAGCAACGACCAGATCGGCGCCAGCAGCCCGGGCGGCAGCGGGAAGCGCGATGTCACACTCGTCGCCGCGCCCCGACACTGGGCTTGCGTCGCCGTGGCCGCTCGGCGGATCGTGGGCATGTGGGCGCTGAGAAGCGTTCGCCACACGCCCAGTCGGCCATGATTCGCGAGACCACTCGGTCTCCGTAACGGCCGATGTGTGGGGGATCGAGGGTATCGCGGTGGTGTCCGTCCGAGTGAGCGATGGCGATCGGTAGGACTGATCTCCCGTCCGTGAGCGTCGGCTGCAGCCGTGTCCGTCTCGTCTTCGTCGCTTCGAAGCGCGCGCGGCGAGTCCACCCCCAGCTTACCCTTGACGTATCGCCACCCCCGCACAGGAGCCGTCGTGAAGGTCGGAGTCCCCAGGGAGGTGAAGGACACCGAGTTCCGTGTCGCGATCACGCCTGCCGGCGTCCGGGAGCTGGTCCTGGCGGGTCACGATGTCCTCATCGAGCGGGGCGCCGGCGCCGGATCGTCGATCAGCGACGCCGACTTCCGACGTGGGGGTGCGACCATCCTCTTGGAGCCGGACGAGGTCTGGGGGGAGGCCGACCTGGTCCTCAAGGTGAAGGAGCCGGTCGAGGC
>JALYHG010000121.1 GCA_030776725.1 Actinomycetota bacterium | reverse complement strand
GGGGGGCACACCGTCGCGTTCGTCCACCCGGCGAGCACCGGCGGCGTGCTCGTCGAGCTGGTCGAGGATGGGGAAGCCAGCGGGAAGCCGGCCGCCTCGTGACCGCTAGCGGCACCGTCATCATCCCCGCGTACAACGAGGAGACGACGATCGGTGACGTGATCGACGCGGCGAAGTCGGCGGGACTCGTCGAGGAGGTCATCGTCGTCGACAACGGCTCGACGGACGCGACGGCCGAGGTGGCCCGCCGGCACGACGCTCGCGTCGTCACCGAGTCGCGCGCCGGAAAGGGACGCGCGATGGTCGCTGGTGTCACCGCCACCGACGCCGACGTGATCTGCTTCCTCGACGCCGACCTGGTGGGTCTGCGTGCCGATCACGTCGACCGGCTGATCGGGGCGGTGTCGATCGGCGGGGCGGGCATGTCGCTGGGACTGTTCGACCGCGGTCCGGTCGCGAACTGGTTCTTCCTGCACGTGCTCCCGAAGCTGACCGGCGAACGGGCGATGAGACGTGACCTGTTCGAGTCGCTGGATCCCGAGGACATCGTTGGGTACGAGGTCGAGGCGACGCTGAACTCCCAGGCGGTGCAGCTGGGGCTCGACATCGACGCGTTCGTCCTCGACGGGATGTTCCACCGCACCAAGGAGCAGAAGGAGGCCACGCGTGCCCGCGGCTGGGCGAAGAAGATCGGGATGCTGGCCACCGCCATGGGGGCGTACGTGGCGTACTGGACCGTGCGCCGCTACCGCAGCTAGCGAGAACCAGACCGAACATCCTCAGTGTGGCTCAACGGACCGGCGCCAGCGCCATCTCGCCCGCGCCTTCGTCGCTGGCCCAGTCCGGGTCCAGGGCCGGGGCGCGCAGGATCGCGCCCCGCCCGTCCCACCGCCAGCTCAGCACCGGCTGGTCGCCGTCCCAGGTCAGCCGGTAGCTCAGCCGCCCGGCGTAGGTCGGGGCGTCGGACACCTCGACCTCCTCCCCCCGCCACTCCGGCGGCAGGACCCCGAGGAGCGCCACCGACCCGTCGGGCTGCTCACGCAGCAGCACGGCGCGCACGAAGTTCAGGAAGTCCGCCACGGCCCACCCATGGTGTCCGTCGCCGATGCACCCCCCAGCCAGCTGCGGGTGGATCGCCTCCGGCCACGTGAACGTCGGCGTGGCCGCATCCATCAGCCACTGCAGCCGCCGCCAACCGCGCATCTCCCCCCGTGCCAGTTCGACGAACGCCAGCTGCAGGGTCAGGTAGGTACCGAGACCGGTGTGGGAGATCTGCTGGTAGAAGGCATCGCCGATGCAGAAGTTCTCGCGGATGATGCGCAGCGTCCCGTCGATCAGCGGGTCGTCGGCCGCCATCAGCCCCAGAGGGACCGACGCGGCCAGGGACCCGACCATCCCCGCATCGATGCCTCGGTAGGGCCCGGCGGGGATGAACGGGTGGTCGCGATCTGCGTGTCTGCTCGCCCAGGTGATCGACGCGAGGATGTCGCGCCGGTACCGGTGCGCTGCCGCCTCGATGCGGGTGGCAGCGTCGGGCTGGCCGAGGACGCGTGCGATCTCGGCACCGTCGATCAGCCCGCGCAGACCCCAGAAGTCGTCCCAGTAGTAGTAGTCGAACGGGCCGAGATGCTCCGCGGAGACACCCGCGGGGAGCAGCCCCTGCACACCGCGCGGAGCTGGGGCACGTGCCATCCCCCGACGGGTCCGGGACCTGGGGCCAAGCCGGGTGCGCTCGATCCAGTTCACGCCCGCCCGCACGGCAGGCTCCAGGTCGCGCAGCAGATCGTCGTTCCCGGTGAGGCGATGGTGCTCGGCGATGGCGTGGATGGCCGCACCGTTGGCGTCCCACTCGCGCCACTGGCTGTAGAAGAAACCGTCGCTGCGCTGCCGTTGCGGGTACGTGCGCAGGACGTCCTCGACCTCCTCGTGGAAGCCCCACCGATCGAGCGCTCCGAGCTGGTAGGCGGCATCGCGGAACCAGAAGCGGTGGTAGGTGGACGGCCCCGCGGTGATGTCGCCCGGGTCGTGCAGGATCAGCTGGTAGGCGCGGTTGGCGTCGACCGCGCTCTGCAGGTCGGGGTCCGGCAGCCGGACGTGGAGTCCACGGCGGAGGATCCCCGCCCACCGGCTACGAACGACGTCCACGCGTGCGGCGCGATGCAGGCGGTCGTCGGGGACACGCACCGTACGCCTCGGAGGGAGGGGGACCAGCACGTGGATCCGCTCCCCGGCCGCGACGTCGTACACGACCGCGGCCTGGGCGAGCCCCGCCGGGTCGTCGACGTGCTGGGGCACGGTCGAGGTCGCCCTGCCCCGGATCAGCGTGTGCAGGCTGTCGCCGAGGTGGTAGCCGGACGCCACGTTCCCGACCGGCCGCCACGGCAACAGCAGCGCCACGTCGCCGTCGGCGCGCAGCTGGCGGGCCTCGACCTCGATCGACTGCACAACCGCGAGACCCTCGGGGTTGTACGGCCGCACCGCGAAGGCCACCTCGAGCGCCGCATCCGACCGGTTGGTGACCTCCACGACGGCGAACTCCTCGCCTTCCACGCGGGTCGCCCAAGCCCGCTGGCGGGCCTGCCCACCGGCGACCGCGATGCTCGTCTCCACGACCGGCCGGTCGTCGACCAGCCTCTGGGTGACCTCGGTCTCGCGGCTGGGCAGGTGCCAACCCGCCGAGGATCGCACCCACCAGTCCACCGACCAGCTGTCGTGTCCGGGGGTCACCAGCCCGGCGGGATCGACCATCGCCTCCCACGGCGAGTTGGGGTTGCCGATCGCCGTCCAGTTGCGGTGGGTGACGTTCGCGGCGAACGGCAGGTGACCGCGCGGAACGAACGACGGTGACTCGGGGTCGAGCTGGCGTTCGAGCCAGTACGGCCACAACCAGTCCGGACGGATCTGGGCGGCGCTCCGCGTCCGCAGCGCCCGAACCAGCGTCCGGGCGCCCACGGGGAGCATCTCGGCGGGGGGATGCATCTCCAAGCGCTCGCCGAGGCGCTGGAACGTGGACAGGTGGCGCAGGATGTCGTCGCCGATCCGGAAACGTCTCGCCAAACGCCGCAGAACCGCCCCGCGCCAGTCCACGTTCGATCCCTCCTGACCGACGTCGCCACCTTCTCGCACCCCGCCGCGCTGCGCCACCGTCCACGCCGTCCCATCGCCCCGAACGCGCATGTGGCTGGTTGGTAGCCTCGTTGGAGAGAGCTTCGACGGAAGGGAACCCACCCGGTGAGTTGGGGGACGACGGAGGCGACGACGAGTACGGTCGCCGTCCGCGAGCTGGATGTCGCCCAGGCTCTCGACGACCATTTCCGCCTCCAGGTGCTGGCGTTCGGCCACGTCACGCCATCCGGGGATGGCGTCGTTTCCGACCACGCCGTCATGGCTCAGTGTGGGGTTCCGTCGGTCTTCAACCGTGCGACCGCGCTGGACCTCGAGCACCCTGACCTCGCTGTCGCTGAGGTGCAGCACTTCTTCGGCGACCTGCCACACACCCTGTGGCTGCGCGACGATCGTGTCGTCGAGGACGTCGACCGCCTGCTGCGTACCCGCGGGTACGTGCCTCTGACGCCGGTCTCGGGCATGGCCCTCGCGCTGCCTGCATCCGACCTGCCGGTCCGAGACGGCCACCGAGTGCAGCTACTGACCGATCCGTCGCTCGCCACACGGCTGGCCGCGGTGGCCAGCAGGAGCTTCGGCTTCGGTCGCGGCGATCGGCTGGTGTTCGAGGACCTCGCCCGCAACGTGCTGCGCCACGCCCGCCCGTACCAGCACGGGGCGGTGTACGGCGCCCCCTACGGGTCCGACATCGTGGCGATGGGACTGTTGCTGTGCACCGCTGACCTGGCGGGCATCAGCACCATCGCCACGGCGCCACGCCACCGGCGTCGCGGACTCGCCACGGCGGTGGTCACGCGGGCACTCAACGACGCTGCTGCGCTCGGTTACCGGGTCGCAGGCGTCGTGACCAACCCCGACAGCGGGCGGTTGATGGCCGAGCTCGGCTTCGAAGAAGCGTTGGCGTACCGGGTGTACCGGCAGGTGGCCCGGTGAGGTTCGGCGAGCGTCTGCGTGCGTGGTTCAAGGGAGAGACCAGACGCAAGCCGCCATCGAAGAGCACCGCCGCGCCCTCCGGCGCCGCGGTCAAGGAACTGGAGGAGTTCATCGCGACGCGGGATGGTGTCGAGGGCTACCTGGAGCCCAAGACGGCGATCTACTCCACGACGCTGCTGCTGGTGGCTGCCGATGGCGAGTACCTGCGTCGGCCGGTGAAGGACCGTTCGCACGCCGAGAGCTTCTGTGCCAAGCACGGCGTCCCGGTGTACGACGCGGCGAAGGTGGGCTACCCGCGGCGCATGCGCGACTTCGAGCGGGGGGTGCGTCGCGAGACCGTCCGTTTGGAGGATCTTCCGCCCTGGCCCGGCGGTGACGCCGAGGAGCCCCGCCGGAGCGACGAGGGTTGAGCGGGCCGGTCACGGATCGCCGCCTGTCGCCGGGTCAGTCCCCACGGAGGTGACCCGCCCGTTCGGCGGCCTGCTCGCCGAGCCGGCGGATGACCGCCCCCAGCCGCTCGCGTTCGGCCTCGGGAGCGTCGACGAACCGGTAGCTGGCCTCGGCCACCCGCCACTGGTCGCCCAACCGCAACAGCGTGATCACACCCTGGGCGGTGCCCGCCGCGGTCTGAGCCGTGTACCCGACGAGCGACTGGGCAGGCTCAGTTCCGGCCGTGCGTTCCGAGCCGAGGACCTCGACGGTGACGTCGTCGCCGGCGAGCCGGTGCAGCTCTGACATCAGCACCGCGTGGTCGCGGCGGGTCACCACTGCGCGGTAGGCGGGGGTGACCAGCGCGTAGGACGCCTCCGCCTCGCCACGTAGCGCCGCCTCGGCGAAGCGGCGCGCGACGTCCTCCTCGGGCCGTGGGCCCGTGGTCATGGCAGCCAGGACGACAGCGATCACCGCGACCAGGGCCAGCACTCCGGAACCGACCGCGATGGCGACCACACGCTGGTTGCGGCGTCGGCCGTCGCGCGGTCTGGGCAAGGCGGTCGCTATCGCCGACGGTGCGTCACGGGGCGCGCCGCCGCCTCACGACTCGGAGATCGACACGGTGCGGATCGTGACGTCCTCGCGTGGCCGGTCGTTGGCATCGGTCGGGGTGGAGGCGATCTCGTCGACGACGTCCAGCCCGTCCCGGACCTCTCCGAACACCGAGTAGTTGGGCGGGAGTGCCGCGTCGCGCTGGACGATGAAGAACTGCGACCCGTTGGTGTCGGGGCCGGAGTTGGCCATCGCGACGGTTCCGCGGGGGTAGCCGTGCTGCCGGGCCAGTTCCAGCTCGTCCTCGAAGCGGTACCCGGGTCCGCCCCTGCCGGTCCCGGTCGGGTCGCCGCCCTGGATCATGAACCCCTCGATCACCCGATGGAAGATCACTCCGTCGTAGAAGCCGTTCCGGGCCAGGAACACGAAGTTGTTCACCGTCCGCGGACTGTCAGCCACCAACAGGTCCAACTCGATCGTCCCCTCGGTGGTCTCGACCGTCGCCGAGTAATCGCGTCCGGGATCGATCTGCATCGGTGGCGGTGCGTCGAACTGGTCGGTCACGTCAGGTCCCTGTCGTGGTCGATGTCGGCGAGGCCGCGTCGGTGGGCGATCGCGTCACGGCTTCGATGGTGACATCCTCGATGTAGACCTGCTCCAGGGGGGACTGTCCGGCCAGCGGGACCTCCGCGATCCGCTGCACGGCGTCCATGCCGTCGACGACGTGCCCGAACAAGTTGTACTGCGGCTGCAACGCGTCAGCGCCGCCGGGGAGGACGATGAAGAACTGCGACCCGTTGGTGTCGGGGCCGGAGTTGGCCATCGCGACCGCCCCGGGGGCATACCCCTGGGTCCTGGCGAGTTCCAGCTCGTCCTCGAAGCGGTAGCCGGGGCCGCCGGTGCCGTCCCCTGCGGGGCCGCCTCCCTGGACGACGAACCCGGGAACCACACGGTGGAACGTCAGCCCGTCGTAGAAGCCCTGCTCGGCGAGGAAGACGAAGTTGTTCACCGTCCGCGGCGCCTGGTCCTCGTACAGGTCGACGATCACGTCTCCGCACGACGTCGCGATGGTGGCGCGGTAGTCCGCCGTCGGGTCGATGCGCAGATCCGGCGGCTCGTCGAAGCGGGGCTTGTCCTGACCAGCGGCGGCGGGGACCTGACCGCCGCAGGCGACGCCGGGCGTGGTCTGATCGGCCACGGGGGAGGTGCGGGGCGGCAACAGCGACACGATCATCGCCAGCGCCACGACCACGACGACCGCGCCGATCACACCGGCGGTCATCCGCCGGCGGCGCGTCGCCAGTCGGTTCTGCTGCGCCCTTCGCGCGCGGGCGCGGGCGAGGCTGCGTTGGTGCCCTCGTCGCTTGCCTTTGCCCACAGCCTCTACTTGTCCACGCCGGCGACGACCAGGAGGAGGAAGAAACCGTCGTCGCTCCCCTCCCACAGATCCTTGAGGACGTCGTAGCCGGCGGATCGGAACAGCTGCTGCACGCCCCAGGCGGCGAACGCCACATCGTCCATCTGGCCCACACCCGGGATGAAGTCGGGGATCACGTCCACCGGCGACACCAGATAGGTGGCCACCGCAGCGGCGAGGATCTTCGCCCGGAGCGGGACGCGCGGGTCACGGATGACGTCAGCGAAGAGACGGGCCAGGTCCGGCAGGAACCGGGCGAGCTCCTTCCAGACCGGGGTGCCGGGGCGTCCAGCCCCCGGTTGGGTCGTGGCGGGGCCGCGTTCGGCAGGAAGCGCCCCGCCGCGTTGCTCGGCGCTCATCTGCGGTAGACGTAGAAGCCGCGGCCGGCCTTCTTGCCCAGGTAGCCGGCCTCGACCATGCGGCTGAGCAGAGGCGCCGGCGCGAACGACGGCTCGCGGTGCTCCGCGTGGAGCCGCCCGATGATCGCCAGCGTCACGTCCAGGCCGACGATGTCCATCAGCTCGAACGGCCCCATCGGGTGAGCCGTGCCGAGCTTCATGGCCGTGTCGATCTGTTCGGCGGTGGCGTAGTGCGATTCCAGCATCCTGATCGCGTCGTTGAGGTAGGGGAACAGCAGGGCGTTGACGATGAAACCTGCTCGGTCGCTGCACAGCACCCCGACCTTCCCGCAGTCCTCGATGAACGCGCGGCACTGCTCGATCACGTCCTGATCGGAGCGGACCGTGGGAACGATCTCGACGAGCTTCATCACCGGGGCGGGGTTGAAGAAGTGCAGTCCGACCACGCGATCGGGTCGGGTGGTGGCCATCGCGCACTCGATCACCGGCAAGCTCGACGTGGTCGTCGCCACGACGGCGTCCTCATCGACCGCCCGGTCGATCTCGGCGAACACGGTGCGCTTCACCATCGGGTCTTCGGCGACGGCCTCGATCACGACGTCGCACGGCCTCAAGTGTTCGAAATCCGCGGTGGGCTGCAGGCGTCCGAGGATCTCGACCCGGTCACCTTCGCTGAGCCGGTCCTTGTCGACCAGCCGCTGCAGCCCTTTGGAGATCCCGTCGATCACGCCCTCGGCCTTGTGCAGAGCCCGCCCGCGGACGACGACCTCGTACCCGGCCTGAGCGACGACCTGCGCGATCCCGGTCGCCATCGTTCCGGTGCCCACCACCCCGACGCGGGACCACCCGGCGATCACCGACGGGTCGACCGGGTCCCGCGCCGGCTCGTCGGCGTCCACGACCTGGGACGAGCCGGGCTCGGCGTAACGGTAGAAGCCGCGGCCGGTCTTGCGGCCGTGGTACCCCGCGATGGTCAGGTGTCGCAGAATCGGCTGGGGCGCGAACCGGGTCTGCCGGAAGTGGCGCCAGATCGTCTCGGTGATCCCCAGCATGGTGTCGAGTCCGACCAGGTCGGCCAGCGCGATCGGCCCCATGGGGTGGCCGGCACCGAAGCGCATGGCGGCGTCGACGTCCTCCTTGGTGGCGTACCCCGACGCCACCATGCCGATGGCCTGGTTGAGGTACGGGAACAGCAGCTGGTTGGCGATGAACCCGGGGCGGTCACCAACGACGACGGGGGTCTTGCCGATGCGGACGGCGAAACGCTCCGCACGTGTGACCACCGCCTCGTCCGTCACCGGCGTGCGGACCAGCTCGATCAGCGCCATCACGGGTGCCGGGTTGAAGAAGTGGAAGCCGAGCACCTGGTTGGGATGGCGCGTGTGCACGGCGATGTCCAACACCGGCAACGATGACGTGTTCGTGGCCAGGATCGTGTCCTCGGCGACGTTGTCGTCGACCTTGGCCATGACGTCCTGCTTGAGGTCGAGATCCTCGGGCACGGCTTCGACGACCAGGTCGGCGTCGGATAGTGCGGCGTACTTGGTGGTCCCCGTGATGCGGCCGAGGACGTCGTCGCGTTCGGACGGGTCGAGCTTGCCGTGGTCGACCAGCCGCTGCAGGGAGTAGGCGATCCGCTGCCTGCCGACCTCGACGGCGTCCTCGTCGACCTCGACGAACGTCACGTCGACGCCGTGGCGCGCGACGAGTTCGCTGATGCCCGACCCCATCGTCCCGCATCCCACGACGCCGACCTTGGCGATCTCCTCCGTCACGGGCTGCCTCCTGTCACGACGCCACCCCATCCGGCGATGCTCGGACGCCCGAGCCTAACCGTGTCGAGGGTCGGCCACGACCGCTGCCGCAGCTGGGTCGGTGACGCAGCGGTGACCGTCCGCGCCACTGGGGGCTTTCAGACTGCGCCGGACGTCGGTGATGGTGGGGCGATCACCGCCACGGCCAGCGCGATCGCGTTGAACGTCGCGTGGGCCGCGACCGGCACGACCAGGCTGCCGGTGCGGTGGAAGGCGCCCGCCAGCCAGAAGCCCAGCAGCACCAGCGCGAGCACGCCGAGAAGCCCGGAGGATCGGAACTGGCCGGACTCGTCGACGAGGAGCTCCAGGTGGGTGAACCCCCACACGAACGACGAGATCCCCATCGCCGGGTACAGCCCGAGACGGCCACGCAGCGCCTGGAACAGCACCGCCCGGTAGATCAGCTCCTCGACCACCGGCGCGAGGACGACCGCAGCGGCGACCGCCAGGACCACGGTGGTGACCCCGCCACCGGCGACGCGTTTCAACGCCTCCTGCTGGGGCAACCGCTCGGGATCCACCGACGACACGACGATCTGCAGGACCAGCATCACAACGACCCAGCCGGCCGCTCCGACCCCGAGCCCGACCAGGATGTGTCTGTTGCGGGGGCGCAGTGGCCCCAGCAGGTGCCAGGTCAGCGCCCCGCGGACCCGGAGGTACGCCACGGCGGCCGTGAGGACGACCACCTCGCTGGCGATGCTGAAGCCGAGGAGCACGACGTCGGATCGCGCATCCAGCCCCAACGCCGCCACGAAGCTGCTGATCACGACGATGGCGACCAGGACGATGCCGATCAGGGCGAGACCGTCGCGCCAGGACCACGGCACCTGGAAGGCCTCGGGCGGGTCGGGAGCGTCGTGCCGCCACTCCGGCGGGTGCTGTGGCCAGCGTTCGTCACCGGCGGTGTCTCCGGGCCCGCTCACACCACGCGCTCGATGTCGGCGCCGACCCCCTGCAGGCGCTCGGCGATGGCCGCGTAGCCGCGATCGATGTGGTGCACGTCGTCGAT
This sequence comes from Actinomycetota bacterium, assembly GCA_030776725.1. NCBI lineage: Bacteria > Bacillati > Actinomycetota > Actinomycetota bacterium. Next base: position 15,915 of record JALYHG010000121.1, on the reverse strand, counting down.
GCGGGTCTCGCCTTCGGCCACCAGCCCGGCGAGGATGCACGCGGCACCGGCACGGACGTCGAGTGAGCGCGCCCGTCCCCCGGTCAGGGGACGTGGACCGCGGATGATGGCGTGGTGGCCGTCGATCTCGATCTCCGCACCGAGCCGCGTCAGTTCGGCGACGAACTCGAAGCGGGACTCGAAGACGTTCTCGGTCACGATGCTGGTCCCGTGCGCCTGGGACAGAACGACCATCAGCTGCGGTTGCAGGTCGGTGGGGAACCCCGGGTAGGGCAGGGTGACCACGTCGACCGGCTGCAGCTCGTCGGATGCGCGGACACGCAGCCAGCCGTCGGTCTCCTCGATGTCGGCACCGATCGCCGCGAGCTTGGTCAGCGGGAGCTTGAGGTGACCGGCGTTCGCTGCCTGGATGCGCAGGTCCCCGCCGGTGATCGCGGCCGCGAACGCGAACGTCCCGGCTTCGATGCGGTCGGGGATCGTGTCGTGGGTGACCGGATGCAGCGCCGGAACACCCTCGACCGTCAAGGTCGGCGTTCCCACGCCGTCGATGCGGGCACCCATCGCGATCAACATCGTGCACAGGTCCTGGATCTCGGGCTCCCGGGCGGCGTTGTCGATGACTGTCTGGCCGTCGGCGAGGACGGCCGCCATCAGCAGGTTCTCGGTCGCGCCGACGCTGGGGAAGTCCAGCGTGATGTCGGCGCCGTGCAGGCGACCGCCCGGAACCCCGACCTCGATCTCCCCGTCGGCTTGCGTGACCTGGGCGCCCATCTGTTCGAGGCCGGTGAGGTGCATGTCGATCCGGCGAGCCCCGATCCGGTCGCCCCCTGGCGGAGCGATGCGAGCCCGTCCCACTCTGCCCACCAGTGGGCCGAGGACCGCGACGGATGCGCGGATCATGGTCACGAAGCGACGCGGAGCCTGCCAGCCGGGCTCGTCGACGTCGATCGTGACCGTGTACGACGTCCCGCCGGGGTCCTCGTCGATGGCGACGCGGGCGCCGAGGCCGGTCAGAACCTGGCCCATGACCGGTACGTCGGCGATCGCGGGAACGTTGTTGACGACCGTGCGGCCCTCAGCGAGGAGCGACGCCGCCATGTGCTTCAACGCGGCGTTCTTGGCACCGTTGACCTGGATCTCGCCGTGCAGCGGCTTGCCGCCGCGGACGACGAGGATGTCGCGCGTGCCGGGAGGGTTGATGGGGGCACTCACCTGTCACAGCGTAGTCACAAGACTACGGCCCGCGGGTCAGCCGCGTTCGGACATCTCGAGGCGGAGTTCGGCGCGGCGCACAGCCCGCTGGATCTCGGCCTCCTCGTCCTCGTCCTGGGGGGTCCGAGCCCGCAGCTCCTCCAGCTCGCTCTCTGCCCGGGCCCGGTCGATCTCGTGGGCAGGTTCGGCCATGTCGGCCAGGACAGCTAGTTCGTTCTCACGGAAGTACAGGTAGCCGTTGTGCACGGCGAACGACTCCCAGCTGCCGTCCTCGAGCTTGATACGCACTGGGGCGATGTCGAGCGCGAGCAGCGCGGGCTGATGGCCGGGGAGGATCCCGATCTCGCCCTCCATCGAGCGGGCGTACACCTCGGCGGCCTCGCCGGAGAACAGCTCCTGCTCGGCGGAGACCACCTGCACGCGCATGGTCGCCATGATGCTCCTCGCTCGTGCCGTCCTGCGCCCAAGCCGCTCGCGACCGCGCCCCGCTCAGGACTCGTCGAGCTCCTTGGCCTTCTTCTTGACGTCGTCCATGCCCCCCGCGAAGTTGAACGCCTGCTCGGGGTACTCGTCGAGCTCCCCCTCGAGCAGCGCCTTGAACGATGCGACGGTCTCGTCGACCGAGACGTACTTGCCGGGCATCCCGGTGAACTGCTCGGCGACGAAGAACGGCTGGCTGAAGAACTGCTCGATCTTCCGCGCCCGCTCCACGGTCAGCTTGTCCTCTTCCGCGAGTTCCTCGACGCCGAGGATCGAGATGATGTCCTGCAGGTCGCGGTACTTCTGCAGCACCTGCTGGACCCGTTGTGCGACGTCGTAGTGCTCCTGGCCCACGACCGACGCGTCGAGGATGCGACTGTTGGAGTCCAGGGGATCCACCGCCGGGTAGATGCCCCGCTCGGAGATGTCACGCGACAGCACGGTCTGGGCATCCAGGTGCGCGAACGTGGTGTGCGGCGCGGGGTCGGTGATGTCGTCCGCCGGGACGTACACCGCCTGCAGCGACGTGATCGACCGACCCCGGGTGGAGGTGATCCGCTCCTGGAGGTTGCCCATCTCGTTGGAGAGGGTCGGCTGGTAGCCGACCGCGGACGGCATGCGGCCCAGCAGCGTGGAGACCTCCTGGCCGGCCTGGACGAAACGGAAGATGTTGTCGATGAACAGCAGGACGTCGAGGCGTTCCTCGTCACGGAAGTACTCGGCCATGGTCAGGGCCGACAGGGCCACGCGCAGTCGCACACCCGGGGGTTCGTCCATCTGGCCGTACACGAGCGCCGCCTTCTCCAAGACACCAGACTCTTGTGTCTCGAGCCACAGGTCGTTGCCCTCACGGGTCCGCTCGCCCACGCCGGCGAACAGAGACACGCCGCCGTGCTCCTCGGCCACCCGCCGGATCATCTCCATGATGATCACTGTCTTGCCGACTCCGGCACCGCCGAACATGCCGACCTTGCCGCCGCGGACGTACGGCTCCATCAGGTCGATGACCTTGATGCCGGTCTCGAACATCTCGGTGCGGGGTTCGAGATCCTGGAACGGCGGGGAGTCACGGTGGATCGGCCAGTGGACGTCCGCCTCGATGTCTTCGTCGGTGTCCAGCGCCTGGCCGAGCACGTTGTAGACGTGGCCGAGCACACCGCTTCCGACCGGGACCGTGATCGGCCCCCCGGTGTTGCGCACGGGCGTCCCACGGACGACCCCGTCGGTGGGTTGCATCATGATCGCCCGGACCGTGTGGTCACCGATGTGCTGAGCCACCTCGGCGGTGAGCTCCTCAGCCTGGCCGGTCTCGACCTCGCGTGCGAACTTCAGCGCGTAGTGGATCTCGGGGAGGGCCGCGCCCGGCGGGAACGTGACGTCGACCACCGGGCCGATCACCCGCAGGATCCGCCCGTCTGCGTCGGTCGCTTGGTCCGTCTGTCCGCCTGCCTGTACGTCTGTGGCCATCTCGCGTCCTTGTCTGGGTCCTACTCGGCCAGGGCTTCGGCGCCCGCAGCGATCTCGGAGACCTCCTGGGTGATCGCTGACTGGCGGGCCTGGTTGAGGTCGCGGCTGAGATCGTCGATCATCTCCTCCGCGTTGTCGGTCGCTTGCGACATGGCCCGCTGGCGCATGGCATGCTCGGACGCGGCCGACTCGAGCAGCGCCGCGTACACCTTGGCTTCGACGTAGCTGGGGATGAGCCGGTCGAGGATGTCCTCAGGATCCGGCTCGAACATGAACTCTGCGGGCAGCTCCTCACCGCCCTCGAGTTCCTCCACGTCCACCGGCAGGATCTGCATCGCGTTGGGTACCTGCCGTATCCGGGACTGGAAGTCGGTGTAGACCACCCAGACGCGGTCGAACTCCTCGTTGGCGTACCCCCGCATCAGCGTGTCGGCGATCGGTGCGGCGTCCTCGATCTGCGGTTGCTCGGAGAACCCGGTCCAGGCCTCCTCCACCGGACGGTCCCGGAACGCGTAGAACCTGACGCCCTTGGTCCCGGTCACGAACAGCGCGATGTCGTTGTCGTTGTCGTCGGCCTCGCGGTGGATCAGCTGGTCGGAGCGTTGCAGCACGTTGGCGTTGTACGCACCAGCCAGCCCCCGATCGGATGTCACGACGCAGATCGCGACCCGGTCGATCGAGTCGTGGGGGGCCAGGAGCGGGTGGTCCTCCACCGCCTCCGAGGCCACGAGCCCGCGGAGGATCTCGTGGATCAGCTCGGCGTAGGGGCGAGCTGCCTCCATCCGTCGGATGGCGCGCTGGATCCGCGACGCGGCGATCATCTCCATGGCGCGCGTGATCTGCTTGGTGCTCTCGACCGAGCTGATCCGCTGACGCAGCTCACGCAGCTCGGATGCGCCGGCCACCGGTCAGGCCTCCGCGGCTTCGGTGTCCTCCTGATCCTCATCCTCGGAGGCGGACATCACGTCCCAGCCGGCGTTCTCCTCGTCGGTGTCCTCGTCCTCCTCCGAGGGTTCGAACTGGTCGACGAACCCGTCCACTGCCGTGCGCAGCTTGTCCTCGACCTCGTCGAGCTTCGCGGTCTGCAGGCGATCGAGCAGATCGCCGTGTCGGGAGCGCATGTAGTCGCGCAGTTCCTGCTCGAAGCGTTCGATGTCGTCGACGGGGACGTCGTCCATCCGGCCGTTGGTCACCGCCCAGATGGTGACGATCTGCTCACCGACCGGGACGGGCTCGTACTGCGGTTGCTTGAGCACCTCCACCACCCGCTCACCCCGGGCGATCTGGCGCTGCGCGGACTTGTCGAGCTCCGAGCCGAACTGGGCGAAGGACTCCAGCTCGCGGTAGTTGGCCAGGTCGAGTCGGACCCGCCCGGCGATCTTCTTCATGACCGGCACCTGGGCGTTGCCGCCCACGCGCGAGACCGAGCTTCCGGCGTTGACGGCAGGACGCACACCCTCGTTGAACAGTTCCTGCTCGAGGTAGATCTGCCCGTCGGTGATCGAGATGACGTTGGTCGGGATGTACGCCGAGACGTCACCGGCCTTGGTCTCCACGATCGGCAGAGCGGTCAGCGACCCGGCCCCGTTGGCGTCGTTCAGCTTCGCGGCACGCTCCAGCAGACGGCTGTGGGTGTAGAAGATGTCACCCGGGTAGGCCTCGCGACCCGGCGGCCGGCGCAGCAGCAGCGACAGCTGGCGGTAGGAGTCCGCGTGCTTGGACAGGTCGTCGTAGACCGCCAGGGCGTGCTCACCGTTCCACATCCAGTGGTTGCCGATCGCGGCGCCCGAGTAGGGGGCGATGTACTGGTACGCGGCGGGGGTCGACGCTGCGGCGTTGATCACGACGGTGTACTCCAACGCACCGTGCTCTTCGAGCCGCTGCACGACCTCGGCGACGGTCGAGCCCTTCTGGGCGATCGCGACGTAGATGCACTTCACGGCCCGTTCGGTCCCCCAGAACTGGCGCTGGTTGATGATCGCGTCGACCGCGAGCGCGGTCTTGCCGGTCTGGCGGTCGCCGATGATCAGCTCGCGCTGGCCACGGCCGATCGGGATCATCACGTCGATGGCCTTGATCCCCGTCTGCAGGGGTTCGGTGACCGGCTGGCGTTCGACGACCCCGGGCGCCTGCACCTCCAGGTTGCGGCGCCCCTCGATGCGCGAGTCGTCGAGCGGGCCTTTGCCGTCGACCGGCCGCCCCAACGGGTCGATGACCCGGCCCAGCAGCGCATCGCCGACCGGGATCGACAGCACCCGACCGGTGCGCTTGACCGTGTCGCCTTCTTCGACGCTCGACCAATCACCCATGATCACCGCGCCGATGGTGTCCTCCTCGAGGTTCATGGCCAGCCCGAACAGGCCACCACCGAAATCGAGGAGTTCGCTCGCCAGCGTCCCCGGCAGGCCGGTGATCTCAGCGATGCCGTCGCCGCTCTCGATGACACGCCCGACCTGCTCCTGCTCGACGTCGGCCTCGAAGTCCTCGACGAGCGAGCGGAGCGCCGAGGACACGTCCTCTGGTCGGATCGTCAGCTCAGCCATGCCGTGTGCTCCTTGTCGCTGGACGCCAGGCAGACGGCCCGGCGCGCTGGGTCGAACGGTACCCGCTGACGGCCAGGACCGTCACCGGTCCGTGGTCATCCGCTCAGCCGCCCGCGAACCTCATCGAGTCGACGTGCGACCGACCCGTCGATCACGGTGTCGCCGATGGTCGCGCGCACGCCGCCGACCACCGCAGGGTCGACGAACACCTTGAGCTCGAGGTCCTTGCCGGTGATGCCCTCGAGCGCCTGGCGTAGCCGGTCGCGCCGGTCCTGGTCGAGGGGCACGGCGACGTAGACCTCGGCGAGCTCGCGTTGTCGCTCTGCGGCGGCACGCTCGGCGACACGGCGGGCGATCTCACCGAGGTCGCGGACCCGGCCGGCGGTCACGAGGAGCGCCATCGCCGTCCGCGTGGCGGGGTGCGCGGCCTGTAGGATCCGGTCGATCACCTCGAGACGGCGCCCCGCCGGCAGCTGCTGGTCGGTGAGCGCGTCGTGGAGCTCCCGGTTGTCACGGATGGCGCGGGCGATCCGCAGCAGCTCATCGTCGACGGCGTCGAGCGCGCCCTCCCCGCGGGCGACCTGCAGGATCGCTTCGGCGTAGCGGCTCACACGGTCGGTGTCGGCGTCGCTCACCAACGTCACTCACCCTCACCGGCAGACGTCCCGGCCGGAGCGGTCCCGACCTCGCCGTTGCCGGAACCGGCGAGCTGCTCGATGTAGCGGTCGACGAGGCCCTGGTGCGCTTGCTGGTCGAGCTCCTTGTGCACGATCTTCTCGGCGAGCTGGATCGACAGGCGTCCCACCTCCGACCGCAGCTGCTGCACCGCGCGCTCGCGTTCTGCGCGGACCTCAGCCTGTGCCCGCTCCACGATCGACTCCGCCTCCGAGTCGGCCTTGGCGACGATGTCGCGGCGGAGCGCCTCGGCGGTCTCGCGTGCCTCCTCGATGATGCGGTTGGCTTCGCCGCGGGCGTCGGACAGCTGCTCCTGGTACTCGTCGCGGATGCGCTGGGCCTCGTTCAGCGTCTCCTGCGCCTGTTCCTGGCGGCCCTGGATGCTGGCGGCCCGCTCCTCGAGGACCTGGTTGATCCGGGGGAACGCGATCTTCTGCATCACCCAGTAGAAGATCCCGAACGCGACCGCGCCCCAGAACAGCTCCGCCGGCGCCGGCAACACGGTCGGGATGCCCCCGCCGCCCGCACCAGCGAGCTGCATGACGTCGATCATCGCAGTCTCCGTTCGTCAGGTCAGGAAGAACAGCACGAAGCCGAACAGCGCGAGCGCCTCGACGAACGCGATCCCGATGAACATGGTCGTTCGGACCATGCCGGCTGCTTCGGGCTGGCGGGCCATCGCCTCGACCGCCTTACCCACCAGGTAGCCGATGCCCAGGCCCGGCCCGATCGCCGCGAGCCCGTACACCAAGCCCTTGCCGATCGAACTCACGCCTCCGGCTTGAGCGAGGATTATCTCCATGTGGTTCCGTCTCCTTCTCGCGACGCCCAGCGGGGCGCGGTCGCGGACCGCCGGCGGTCACCGGGCGGGCTTCGGGCAGTCGTTAGTGCTCGGGGTTCATGGAGCTGCTGATGTACACGGCGGTCAGGATGGTGAAGATGTAGGCCTGGAGCGCGCTGATCGCGATCTCGAAGCCGATCATGGTCGGTCCCGCCATGAAGCCCAGCAGGACGCCGATGATCGACCCCTTCATGTTGAAGGTCAGGCTGTGGATGTCGAAGAAGAACGCGTTCGCACCGATGAAGATGATCGTCAGGATGATGTGGCCGGCCAGCATGTTGGCGAACAGACGGATGGACAGGGTGAGTGGGCGGACCACGAAGGTCGACAGCACCTCGATCGGGATCACGAGCGGCATCACCCAACTGGGGACACCGGGTGGGAGCGCGACGCTGCGCATGTACTGCCGCCCACCCTGCTCCTTGATGCCCACCAGGACGAAGATCGTCCACGTGACCAACGCGAGGAACGCGGGGAGGGCCATCCGTGACGTGATGGGGAAGTTGATCAGAGGGGTGACCTCGAAGAGGTTGCCCAGGAAGATGAACGCGAACAGCGTGGTCAGGAACGGAACGAAGCGCAGACCTGCCGGGCCGATCACCTCGATCACGACGTAGTCGCGGATGAAGCCGACGATCGACTCCATCACCGCCTGGAACTTGCCAGGGACCACCTTCGGGTCGCGGAAGGCCCCCACCCACAGCGCGGTGAGGATCGCCACCGCAACGAACGTCAGCAGTGCAACGCGGTTGAACCCCAGCGGGATGCCCAGGACCGTGACGTTCTCGAAGAACAGCGCCGGGTACTCGAACATGTGCTCGAGCGCCGGGACCTCGAACAGCTGGGTCGGCTCGGTGGCGAGGACCGACGCGGTCAAGCGGTCTCCTTCCGGTCCGGCTCGAGTGTCCAGAACTCGGGATGGCTGAGGGCGACGTACCCCTCGTACCCGAGCAGGAGTACCGTAGCGCCCGCGACGGTGACCGCGAGGACCGGCGTATCGACCGCAGGGACCGGGTCGAGCGCCAGCGCCGTCAGCCCCAGCCCGAACAGCCGGGCACCCGACCCCCCCAGCGCGACGGCACCGACCATCGTGGGCTTGCAGCGGGCGGCCCAGTGCAGCGGCAAAGCGCCCGCCGCGAACCAGAGCACCGTCAGCGCCACCGCACCGGCTGCGGTGACGGCGCCGCGCGGGCCCCTCAGCGCAGCGGCGAGGCCTGCAACCGGCAGGAGCAGCATCAGACCCAGCCCTGCGGCAGCCCGTGCCATGACGTACTCGGCGGTGGCGTGGGGCACGTGCGGGACCCTCATGCGGGAGGTGGGCGGCCCACGGAGGTCGTCAGTCGAAGGCCTCGCGGGCGCGGCGGACACGTTCGTCATCGGCTGCTCCCCCGTCGGCCACCATCCGCAAGTACAGCAGGTAGTTCCCGAGGACGAACCCGAGGACGCCCCCCACGATGACGCCCCACGGGGAGGTGTGGAAGGCGTAGGTGTCGGCCAACCACCCGATGGCGCCCCAGGTGAGCGGAGCGGCGACGAACTCAGCGAGCATGGCCGTCCCCTTATCCACGTCGCGGTACGCCGCGGTGCGGTCTGGGCGCTCGGAGGGACGCATGCTCGGCGGACGCTAGCAGTGGCTCGGCACGCCGGTCAAAGCTGCGGCAGGGCCGATCGACCCGGGAACGACAGCGGGCAGGAGGGTGACCGGGGAGCGGGCTGCCGACGGTCTGTCACCCACTGCGACGCTGGGCGCCGGCGTGGTCGGTGCCCTCGTCGTCCTCGTTGGCGTGGGCACGACGCAATCCTGCTGCGGTCGCGAGCGCGCCGCCGACCGCCAGAAGGGTGACGGCCACCAGGACGGTGCGGACATCGAGGTACGCGACCCCCACCGAACCGAACGCCGCCACCGCCGACCAGTAGTACAGCGTGAGCACAGCCTGACGGTGGGTGACACCGAACCGGAGCAGGCGGTGGTGGAGGTGGCCTCGGTCGGGCGTCGAGACCGGCTGGTGGCGGTACACCCGGCGCACGATCGCGAACAGGATGTCAGCGAACGGGATCGCCAGGATGAAGGCGGGGATCAGCAGCGGGACGGGGGTCAGGAAGTCGACGTAGCTGGGGTCGACGCTGCGCCCCACGAACGCGATGCCGCTGCTGGCCAACAGCAGGCCGAGCAACATCGAACCGGTATCCCCCATGAAGATGCGGGCGGGGTGGAAGTTGTGCCACAGGAACCCCAACGACATCCCGGCGATGGCCGCCGCGACCAGGGTGGCCGAGGTCGGCGCAGACTCGGCGATCCCCCGCGTCTCCGCGGCGTGGACGAACCAGAAGAAGGCGATCGCCGAGATCGCCGACACGCCAGCGGCGAGACCGTCCAGCCCGTCGATGAAGTTCATGGCGTTGATCATCGCCACGATGAACAGCACGGTCAGCGGCACCCCCAGGTCGGGGGACAGCACGACCACACCGACCCCCGGGATCCAGGCGTACACGACCTGGATGCCCTGCAGGACCACCATCAGCGCCGCGAGGGCCTGGCCGCCGAGCTTCACGGGGGGCGACAGACCGCGGGTGTCGTCGAACACCCCGACCACGGCGATGACCAGCACGCCCAGCGCCAAGCCGAGCGGCTCCGAGGTAGCGCGGAACACCGCGGCGAACGGGGCCAGGCCGGAGCCGCCTGCGTCCAGCCCGACCTGGGCCAGCAGCCACGCCACGCCCATCGCAGCCGCGAAACCCGCCAGCAACGCCAGACCTCCCAGCGTGGGGATCGGCCGGACGTGGACCTTGCGGGGCTCTGCAGGCAAGTCCACCGCCCCGAGCCGGCGCGCGAGCCGCTCCACCGGCGGGGTCACCGCGAAGGTGACGGCTCCCGCGACGACGAACACCGCGGCGAAGGCGAGCACCGATCAGTCGGAGACCGGGATACCGGGCGCAGCGAAGCTCGAGGTCACCTCGCGGACCTCGACGGCGATCTTGTCGAGGGTCTCCTCGTCGTCCCGCTTGGCGGCCTCGACCGCCTGCTCGATCCAACCAGCCAGCACGCGCATCTCGTCGGATCCCATCCCACGGCTGGTCACCGCCGGGGTGCCCAACCGGATCCCGGACGGGTCGAACGGTGTCCGTGGGTCGAACGGCACCGTGTTGTAGTTGCACACGATCCCGGCCCGGTCGAGCGCCTGGGCGGCTGGTTTGCCCGGGATCCCCTTGCTGGTCAGGTCCACCAGGATCAGATGGTTGTCGGTCCCGCCGGAGACGAGGTCGAAGCCGTGCCCGCTCAGCTCGTCTGCCAGCACCTGGGCGTTGGCCACCACCGCGGCGGCGTAGTCACGGAACGCCGGCTCGGCGGCCTCGCGCAGCGCCACCGCGATCGCAGCGGTGCCGTGGTTGTGGGGGCCGCCCTGCAGCCCGGGGAACACCGCACGGTCGAGGGCTTGGGCATGCTGTTGGTCGCAGAGCAGCATCGCCCCGCGTGGACCGCGCAGCGTCTTGTGGGTCGTGGTGGAGATGACCGGGGCGTGACCGACCGGCGACGGGTGCACGCCACCGACGATCAGTCCGGCGATGTGGGCGACGTCGGCGACCAGGAGGGCGTCGACCTCGCGGGCGATCTCGGCGAAGGCCGCGAAGTCGATGGTCCGCGGGATCGCGGTCCCGCCGCAGAAGATCAGCTTCGGCCGCTCACGCCGGGCGACGTGGCGCACCTGGTCGTAGTCGATCCGGCCGGTCTCCTCGGCGACGCCGTAGGAGACGCTGCGGAACCACCGCCCCGTCACCGACACCCGCCAGCCGTGGGTGAGGTGGCCACCGTGTGGGAGCGACATCCCCATGACCGTGTCGCCCGGCTCCAGGAACGCGAGGTAGATGGCGAGGTTGGCCGGCGATCCCGAGTACGGCTGCACGTTGGCGTGATCGACCCCGAAGAGCCGCGTCGCGCGCTCGATCGCGAGCAGCTCGACCTGGTCGATGACGTCCTGGCCCTCGTAGTAACGGCGACGCGGGTAGCCCTCGGAGTACTTGTTGGTCAGCACCGAGCCGGTGGCTTCCAGCACCGCCCGCGAGACGTAGTTCTCCGACGGGATCAGGCGGATCTTGTCGCCTTGACGCCGCTCCTCGTCGCGGATGAGGCGGGCGACATCCGGGTCGACGGTGGCCAGCGCGGGGGCACCGGGGGTGGGCATGCCGACTCCTGCGGCGTGGAGCGTTCGAGCCAGACTACCGCGGTCGGGCCCGGGTCCCTGGGTCAGCGGCTCGCGGGGCCGAACAGCACCGGCGCCACCGCAGCCACCAGGTCGTCGATCTCGGCGGCGCAGCGCCGGTAGCCCTCTCTGGGACCGCCGTAGGGGTCGGCGACGTCATCAGCCGTGGCGTCTGGCGGGACGTAGGCCCGTGCCCGGTGTGCGGTGCGCGCGACCTCGCGGAGCCGCTGTCGGGGTGACAGCCCCTCGGGAGGGGCGTCGACCTCGCGCGTGAGCCGCGCGAGTTCCTTCAACGTGAACACGCGCTCCTTGGCCGCTGGGGTGAGCTGGACCAGCGCGCGACGGTGCGCTTCCGTCATGGCGATCACCACGTCGGCCGCGCCGACGAGGTCCGCCGTCGCGGCGGCACCGCGGTGACCGGACAGATCCAGGCCGCGGTCGCCGGCCTCCTGGCGCATCTCGCCGACCGCCGCACGCCCGACCAGACCGTGGACTCCGGCGCTGCGGACCCGGACCGCAGCAGTGGAGCCGAGCCGCCGGCGCGCCTCGCGCTCCAACAGCTTCTCGGCGAAGGGGCTGCGTGCGATGTTCCCGGTGCACACCACCAGGACGTCGGCCACGTCGTGGTTCATGCCGATCGCCGCTCACCGCGCGCCACGGCCATGACCTCGTCGGGCGGCAGATCCCCGTCGCGGATCAGGTACGGCTCGGGGCGGGTCAGGTCCACGATCGTCGACGGCCGGATGCCGGTCCGGGGACCCCCGTCGACGTACACCGCCACGGCGTGGCCGAGCGCCATCCGAGCTGTCGTTGCGTCGTTGGCCGGCGGCTGACCGGACAGGTTCGCGCTCGTGACGGCCAGCGGACCGACCGCGCGGATGATGTCGAGGGCGATGTCGTCGCGGGGCTGACGCACCGCGACCGTCCCCTGGTTGTCGCCGATGTCCCACCCCAGGTCCGGGTCGCACTCGACCACGATCGTGAGGGGACCCGGCCAGTAGGCGGCGACGAGCCGCTGGACGGCAGCGGGCACGTCGGCGACCAGTCCCGCCAACTGTGTCTCGCTGTGGATCAGGACCGGGAGCGGGTAGCGGCGTGAACGCAGCTTCGCGGCGAAGATGCGGGCGGTGGCCGCAGGGTCGAAGGCGTCGGCCGCCACGCCGTACACCGTGTCGGTCGGCATGACGACGAGCTCCCCGCGGCGCAGCGCCTCAGCGGCACGGTCAACGGCCTCGTCACGGTCGTCGCCGATGGCGCTCACCACCTCGGCCGTCACGAGCGGTCCTGCGGCCGGCGGGCGGTGAGCACCCGGTCGCGTCCGGTGAGGTCAGCCACGACGTGCACGTCGGTGTACCCGCTGCGGCGGGCCGCTGCGGCGACGGCGCCGGCGCGCGTCTCAGCGAGTTCCACCAGCAGATCCCCCCCGGGACGCAGCCACGCGGCGGCCTCGTCCAGCAGACGGTGCACGACCGCGTTCCCACCCGCGCCCGCGACCAGCGCGTCGCGCGGCTCGTGGCCACGCACCTCCGGAGTGGCCTGGGCGACCTCGCCCGGTGTGAGGTACGGCGGGTTGCACACCACCACGTCCACGGTTCCGCGCAGGTCAGCGGGAACCGGATCGAAGAGATCACCGTGGACGACCCGGCAGGTGCTGCCTGCGCCGTGGACGCCCCGCTCGACGCGGGCGAGGTTGTGCCGCGCAAGTGCGACCGCGCGCGCGCAGCGGTCGGTCGCGACGACGTCGGCGGCGTGCACCTCCGTCGCCACGGCGAGCGCCACCGCACCGGTCCCGGTACACGGCTCGACCACGGTCGCCCGGCCGCCGTCGCTGGCGGCGCGCCGAGCCGCCTCGATCGCCAGGCCGGCCAGGATCTCGGTCTCGGGGCGGGGGATGAACACCCCTGCACGGCAGGTGATGTCCAGGTCACGGAACCCGGTCGTTGCCGTCAGGTGCTGCAGCGGCACCCGGGTGGCGCGGACAGCGACGAGGTCGGCCAGCTGGCGCAGACGGCGGTCGTCGACGTCGGCGGTGGTCGCTGTACGCACCGTGGCCGCATCGGCGTCCAGGGCGTGGCGAGCCAGCGTCAACGCGTCCACTTCCGGGTGCTCGACACCGGCGCTGGCGAGCGTCGAGGCGTGCGCTCGCACCACCTCCATCAGGGCGACGGCGGTCATCCCACGTCCCGCTGCGGCTGGTCGTCCTCCGTCAGTTGGGCGCTGCGGCCGGCCTCGAGCAGGGCGTCGATGAGCTCGTCGAGGCCGCCGCCGAGCAGTCCGTCCAGGTCGTGGGTGGTGAACCCGATGCGGTGGTCGGTCACCCGTGACTGGGGGAAGTTGTACGTGCGGATCTTCTCGCTGCGGTCGCCGCTGCCGATCTGGCCGCGGCGGGCATCGGCGCGTTCCTGGGCAGCCCGGTCCTGCTCGAGCTGGAGCAGCCGCGAACGCAGGATCCGAAGCGCCTTCTCACGGTTCTGGTGCTGGGACTTCTCGTCCTGGCACGAGACGACCAGCCCGGTCGGCAGGTGCGTGACGCGCACCGCCGAGTCGGTCGTGTTGACGCTCTGCCCGCCCGGGCCGCTCGACCGGTAGACGTCCACCCGCAGATCGGCCGGATCGATGTCGACGTCGACTTCCTCGGCGGCGGGCAACACCGCGACCGTGGCGGTGGAGGTGTGGACGCGGCCCTGCGATTCCGTCCGCGGTACCCGCTGGACCCGGTGCACGCCCGACTCGTGCTTGAGGCGGGAGTAGGCGCCGCGGCCGCGGACCTCGAAGACGACCTCCTTCGCGCCGCCGATGCCCTGCTCCGACAGCGACAGGACCTCGGTCTGCCAGCCGCGGGACTCGGCGTAGCGCGCGTACATGTCCCACAGTTCCCCGGCGAACAGTCCGGCCTCGTCGCCTCCGGCTCCGGCCCGGATCTCGACGATGACGTCCTTCGCGTCGTTGGGGTCGTCGGGGACCAGCAGCGTCTGGAGCCGCTCCTGGAGTGCCTCGAGCCGCCCAGCCAGCTCGTCGGCCTCGGCGCGCATCAGCTCGCGGTCATCGCCGGACGCTTCCCGGGCCATCTCCCGGGCCGCCTGGAGGTCCCCGCTGACCTGCCGGTACTCGCGGTAGGTCGCCACGAGGTCGGACAGCTCGCCGTGCCGCTTGGCGAGCTGCACGTAGCGCTGACCGTCGGCGAGCACGGCCGGGTCGGCCAGCTGCTGTTCCAGCTCGCCGTAGGTGCGCTCGACCTCGTCGAGGCGGTCGAACATCTTCGATCCTCGTGGTGACTGACGGTGGGGGGCCGGTGCGTGCGGCGTCGTCGGACGGTCGGGGCTGGCGACGCCGTGTCGCTAGTGCCCGTCGGCGACCGTCTCCGGGGGCGTGGCGGGTGTGACCGGGCTGTCGTGCGGGGCGTCGCCGTGGGCGTCCACCGCCACGGTGCTGGGCAGACCCACGGTCCGCCCCTCCAGGTCGCGGTCGGGCACGACCGCCTCGAACGCCCGGATCGCGACCTCGATCTGGTCGGGCGTCGGCTGACGGGTCGTGATCCGCTGCAGCCACAGGCCGGGCAGCATCAGGGCACGGACCAGCGGGTTGCGCTCACGGGAGGCACCCAGCCGGATGCCTTCGTAGGCCAACCCGGCGACCACCGGCAACAGCACCACGCGCAGGGCGACGTGGTACGTCACTGCGCCGATCCAGCCGATCCCGGCGGGGGGCGGGACGAGCGCTCCCGCGACCGAGTACACCAGCAGGGCCAGGACCATCACGATGACCAGGAAGTTCGTGCCGCAGCGCACGTGCAGGGTCGAGTAGCGGTCGACGTGCGCAGGGTCGAGCGGCTCGCCGTGCTCCCACGCCGCGATCGTCTTGTGCTCGGCCCCGTGGTACATGAACACGCGCCGGATGTCGGCCATCAGCGAGATCGACGACAGGTACGCCAGGAAGATCGCGATCCGCAGCAGCCCTTCGACCAGGTGGTAGGCGACGCCGTCGCCGAGCCAGCCGCGGAGCATCGCGAGGACCACGTTGGGCAGCACGATGAACACCGCGATGAAGAACACGACCGCCAGTGCGAGGCTCCCGCCCAGCGCCCGCCCGTCGAGCGGCTCCTCGTCCTCGTCGATCGCCTGCCGCGCGGAGATGCCCAGCGCCTTCACACCGATGGCCATCGCGTCGAACATCGCGTACACGCCGCGCAGCATCGGTCGCCGGAACGCCGGGTGGCGGCTGGGGAAGTCGGAGACGGGGTGACGCTCGATGTGGATCTGTCCGGACGGGCGGCGCACCGCCACCGACCAGGTGTCGGCGCCCCGCATCATGACACCCTCGATCACGGCTTGTCCCCCGTAGTAGTGGGGGGCAGCGCGCGGCGGAGAGCTGTGACCGTCCATGGCCTACTTCTTGCCCGTCGCCTTCTTGGTCGGCTTGGTCGTCGCCCGCTTCTCCTCGGTCTTCTCCAGGCGACGCTGGAATCGGTCCACGCGCCCACCGGTGTCCACCAGTTTCT
>JALYHG010000120.1 GCA_030776725.1 Actinomycetota bacterium | reverse complement strand
CCGCCGCCGTTGATGTGGGCGACGACGTCCCAGCGGCCCTGCTGTTCGACGACAGCGAGGGGCTCGACGGCGTGATGGCGGTGCTTCTCCGTGCGGAAGTAGTCCTCCAGCCCGCGGCCGTTGAGCGCGAACTCACCGCTGCCCGGCCGGAGGCGGACACGGGCGACCGCGGACTTGCGGCGCCCGACGTAGATCTCGTCAGCCATGGGTTGCTCCTGGGCGAGCGCGTCAGGTGAGGTGGTCAGGCAGCGGCCTGGGCTGCTGCGCGGCGTGGGGATGGTCCGGACCGGCGTAGACCTTGAGCTTACGGGCCATCTGCCGGCCGAGCTTGTTCTTGGGGAGCATGCCGGTGATGGCCTTCTCGACCGCCTGTTCGGGCGTCTCGTCCAGCAGCCGGGCGAACGGGACCGACTTCAGGCCGCCCGGGAACCCCGAGTGGCGGTGCCACAGCTTCTTGGACGCCTTGTCACCGGTCAGCTCGATCTCGGCGGCGTTCACCACGATGACGTAGTCACCGCAGTCGAGGTGCGGCGCGAAGGTCGGCTTGTGCTTGCCACGCAGCACGTGCGCGATCCGCGACGCCAGCCGCCCCATCACCTGTCCCCGGGCGTCGACGACGTACCAGTCACGCTCGATCTGGTTCGCACTCGGCGTGTACGTGGGCATCACGGGCTCGCTGCTCGGGCGGTGTCGGGCCGAGCGGACCGGGCGACGTTCAAGAGGTTCGAACAGACCGGCCAGCCTGGCACGGAAAGCGGCCCGCTACGGGCCGCACACCGAGCCTACCCCCGCCCCCCGTCGGCAGCAACCGTGCACGGGCCGCCCGGTCGTGGCGGTTGACGTCGCCCTGTCCCGCGGCAGCGGTCGCTACACCAGGTCGAGCACGTCGCTGGGTGGCGCCGCCGGCCACCGCCGGCCGTAGGACACCACCTCTAGCGTCAGACCGTGGGGAGGTGCGACGCGCGGCGCGGCTGACCGATCGCGAGCCGCCAGGACATCGGAAGCCCAGTCGGGGTCGCGGCGACCTCGTCCGACCTCGACCAGCACCCCGACCATGGAGCGGATCTGCTGGTGACAGAACGCCGGTCCGCGGACCGCGACGTGCACCAGCCCATCCGCCCGGGCGATCGCGATGTGATCGACTCGGCGGACCGTGCGACGGCCCTCCGCGGCGCGGCACAGCGATGCGAAGTCGTGCTCGCCCACCAGGTGGCGGGCCGCGGCCTGCATACGGTCCACCGAGAGCGCCTCACCGAGGTGCCAGACGTTGAACCGGCGCAGGGGATGCAGCGCCGGTGCGTCGGCGAGCCGGTAACGGTAGCGGCGTTCGGTCGCCGAGAACCGCGCGTGGTACGCCGGATCCACGGACCGGACCCGCCAGATCGTGATGGCCTCGCCGACCATCCGGTCGAGCCGGCCACGCAAGCCGGGACGGTCGGCCAGCGCCCGTGTCGCCGCGGCCACGCCCTCGTCGACGTCGACGTGGACGACCTGGCCGCTCGCATGCACCCCACGGTCGGTGCGCCCGGCGCCGATCGTGTCGACGTCCTGCCCGAGCAGGCGCGACAGGCGATCCTCGAGGGTGCCCTGCACCGTGCGGAGCTGCGGCTGACGGGCGAAGCCGTGGAACGGCCCCCCGTCGTAGGCGAGGTCGACCCTGATCCTCATGGTGGGCGAGTTCGCCGCCGCTGGCGTGACCCACGGGCGCAGCCGGCGCTGCGACCGCGGACCGACGTCAGGTAGACGCTCCGGTGCCGCCACCGGCGTCGGGGCGGGTGTCGCGGTCCTCGTCGGGGATCGTCAGATCCTCGCCCTTGGCCGCCGGCGGGCCGACCTCCTGCTCGGGGACCTGGTCGCCGCGCTGCTGCGCGGCGCGGTCGGTGGCGGTGGGCTTGGTGTCGACATCGGGCGGGGCCTCCGCCTCCTCGACCACCTCGGGTGAGACCGTCTCGTCGAGGTCGTCCTCGACCTCACGCTCGCGCTCCGCGGGTTGCTCCTCGAGGTCGAGTTCCCGCTGTGCGGCCAGGTCAGCGCGGTCGGGGCGGCGACGGCGGCGGAACAGGCCGCGGCGGCGGCGGGCCTTGCCCTCCTCGATGACGTCCTCGGGAGCCGCATGGGTCTGCTCGACGAGCTCCACGATCGCCATGGGGGCGTGGTCGCCCTGACGGGGCCCGAGCTTCAACATCCGGGTGTACCCGCCGGGTCGGTCGGCGAACCGCGGGGCGATCTCCTCGAACAGGTACGCCACCACGTCCTGGTCGCGGATCTGTGCCAGTACCTGCCGGCGGGCGTGAAGATCACCGCGCTTCGCCTTGGTGATCAGCCGCTCCGCGTACGGCCGCAGGCTGCGAGCCTTCGCCTCGGTGGTCGTGATGCGGCCGTGCAGGAACAGGTCCTGGGCCTGGTTGGCCAGCAGCAGTCTCTGATGCGCCGGTCCGGCACCCAACCGCGGCCCGCGCTTGGGCTTGGGCATGTCGTTCCCTTCTTCGGTCGAGCAGATCGGCGACCAGCGGCCCGGGCCGTTGCTACTCGGCCAGGGACAGCCCCATCTCGGTCAGCTTCTCCTTGACCTCGTCCACCGACTTCTGCCCGAAGTTGCGGATCTCGAGCAGATCGTTCTCGGTCTTGGAGACCAGCTCCCCGACCGTGCTGACGCCCTCGCGCTTGAGGCAGTTGTACGACCGCACCGACAGGTCGAGATCCTCGATCGGCGTCATCAGATCCGGGGACAGCGCCTCGAACGCCTCCTCGGGGCTGACCACGATGCCACCCGGGCCGCCGACCTCGAACGCTGCGAACTGCTCGAACAGGACCTTGAGGGTCTCGCCGGCGGACGACAGCGCCTGCGCGGGCGAGACGGCACCGTCGGTCGCCACGTCGATCACCAGCCGGTCGTAGTTGGTCATCTGCTCGACACGGGTGGACTCGACCTTGTAGGCGACCCGACGCACCGGGCTGAAGATCGAGTCGATCGGGATCACGCCGATCGGCTCCGTGCCGCGCTTGTTCTCGTCGGCGGTGCGGTAGCCACGGCCACGCTGAACCGTGAGGTACATCTCGAGGTGGCCGTTCTGGTTCAGCGTGGCGATGTGCAGCCCTTCGTTGACCACCTCGACCTGCGACGGCGCGAAGATGTTCTCCGCGGTGAGCACGCCTGGCCCGTCACCTCCGAGGAAGATCTCGACCGGCTCGTCGGACGTGGAGCGCACGACGAGCTCCTTGATGTTGAGGATGATGTCGGTGACGTCCTCCTTGACACCGTCGATCGAGTCGAACTCGTGCAGCACCTGACCGCCCGCAGCAGACTCGGCGGAGGTGAACCGGATGCTGGTCACCGCAGCGCCCGGGACCGAGGACAGCAACGTGCGGCGCAGCGAGTTGCCCAGGGTGTACCCGAAGCCGGGCTCGAGCGGCTCGATCGCGAACCGCGACCGGGTGCCCTCCTCGACGACCTCTTCCTCCAGCCGCGGCCGGTACGCGATGAACGGCGAACCGGCCGTGGTCTGGCCCAGCGAGATCTCGTCGTTGTAGAAGTCGAAATCGGACATGCGGGCTTCTCCTCGTCTGTCGCGCACGCGCGTGCTCGGGCGGCCCCGTCCCCGGCCATCGGAGCCACCGCTGCTGGTGAACGGCCTTGCAGCCCTCACCGGACCCGGGCCTGGGGCGGGTCCCGCGCCGCCCGGCGGTGCCGGCGACGCCCAACGCCTACTTCGAGTACAGCTCGACGATCAGTTGCTCCTGCACGGGCACGTCGATCATGCGCCGCTCGGGCAGGCCGACGACCTCGATGCGTCGCGCGTCGGCGTCGGTCCGCAGCCAGTCGGGCACGGGGTGGCGTCCGAAGATCTCCAACGCACCGATCACCGGAGTGATGTCCTTGGAACGGTCACGGAACTCGACGACGTCGCCTGGCCTGACCCGGTAGGACGGGATGTTGACGGTGCGCCCGTTGAGAGCGACGTGGCGGTGGCGCACGACCTGGCGCGCTTCGTCGCGCGAGCGGGCCAGACCGCCGCGGAACACCACGTTGTCGAGGCGGAGTTCCAGGAGCCTGAGCAGGTTCTCCCCCGTGAGGCCCTCCATCCGCGTGGCGTTCTCGTAGTAGTTGCGGAACTGGCGTTCGAGCACGCCGTAGATGCGACGCGCCTTCTGCTTCTCGCGCAGCTGGAGCAGGTACTCGCTCTCCTTGATGCGGCCACGGCCGTGCTCGCCGGGCGGGTACGGGCGCAGCTCGACCGGGCACTTCGGCGAGTCGCACTTGGTGCCCTTGAGGTACAGCTTCTGCCGCTCACGGCGGCACAGCTTGCAGTCCGGGCCGGTGTATCGAGCCATGTGTCAGTCGTTCCTCGTCGTCCGCCGGGCGGTCACACGCGACGCCGCTTCGGCGGACGGCAGCCGTTGTGCGGCACGGGCGTGATGTCCTTGATCGACAGCACCTCGAGTCCCTGCGCCGCCAACGTCCGGATGGCGGTCTCGCGTCCGGCGCCCGGGCCCCTCACGAGGACGTCGACCTTCCGCACGCCGTGGTCGTAGGCGGCTTTGGTGGCCTGCTCGGCGGCGAGCTGCGACGCGAACGGGGTGCTCTTGCGGCTGCCTTTGAAGCCTGCGTTCCCGCCGGAGCTCCACGCGATCACGTTCCCCTGCGGATCGGTGAACGTGATGATCGTGTTGTTGAAGCTCGACGTGATGTGGACCTGGGCGTGGGCGACGTTCTTCCGCTCGCGCTTCTTCGCGCGCCCCTTCTTGGGTGCTGCCATGATCAGTGCTCCCTCAAGTCTTGCGCTGATGCTTGCGGATGCCGCCGACAGCGCGGCGCGGACCCTTGCGGGTGCGGGCGTTGGTGTGGGTGCGCTGACCGCGAACCGGGAGACCGAGACGGTGGCGGATGCCCTGGTAGCTGCCGATCTCGATCTT
>JALYHG010000119.1 GCA_030776725.1 Actinomycetota bacterium | reverse complement strand
GTGTACGGTTCGTGCACCTCGACACCCGCGACGAGACCACCGACGGCGGGGGCTTCCTGGCGCGTCCGCTCACCGCCGAGTACCGGCTCGACGGCATCGAGGGACCGCTGGCCGGGACTGTTTCGCTGGACGACGTGGCCGGGTTCTCCGGTGCCTTCAGCCTGGAGGACATCCCGCTGCACGTGAACGCGTCGCACGTCCCCGGCGACCGTCACGAGCTCGTGTTCGATCAGCACGAACACCGGTTCGGGGCCATCACGGGATCGGTCACGCGCGCGGCGGCCGTGCCCGGGGAGACCAACCGCGTGAAGGCGGACGTCGCACGCCTGTCGTCGTTCGGAGCCGCCTTCGCGCTGTCCGACGGTGATCCGGTGCTCGTCGAGGTCGGCCGGGTCGACGACGTCGCCCAGCCCATCCCGGGCGGCCTCGGCCAGGTTGCCTTTAGCCTCGACGAGGACGCCGCCGCCACCCCGAACCTGGCGCTCGCACCCAGCCTCCGGCTCGAGCTGCTGACCGTCGCCGAGGACCACACGCTCGTGGCTGCGACCGGCCTGCGCCGTGTGCGCTACGGCAGGGGACGGCACGCGCACGGCCGCCCCAGCGACCCCGGCGACCTGATCCTGGTGACGATCGACGGCCGGCACGAACCGCCTCCGACCATCATGACCCATCGGCCCCCGTCCGGGTCGCGGTTCGCGCCGTACTCGGCGTCACTGCTGCTCCACCAGCCGCCCGAGCCGGGAACGCCGCCAACGGCCGACCCGGCGGCGACGCCCGGCCGGCGACGGTGGGTCCACGCCGGACATCTCGACGGCCCCGTGACCGTCGAGGTCCGTCCCGGCCCCCCGACCGTGATCGTGGTCGACGGGACGCTATCGCGTGTCCGCTACGAGGAACGTGCGGGCACCCGGACGACCGACGCCGCGGTGCCGCACCTGGCCGGCACGGTCACGCTCACCGTCGGCGAGGACCAGGCCGACGTCGACACCGGCACCCCGCTGGCCGTCGACCTGTCACTGCGGGCGGCCGACGGCCTGTCCGACGACCCGACGTCGCCACGCGAGCTCGCGTTGCGCGGGGCGGTGCCCGCCGGCACCACCGCCTACACCAGCGGAACGACCGACAGCGCCGACACCCTCACCGTGTCGACGTCTCACGCCACAGGAGCCACCGCACGCGTCGCGGTCGGCTGGCGGCTCGACCGCTTGACCGCTGTGCGTGCAGTCCCGCAGGTGCACAGCACCAGCGTCGTCGACCGGCGGCTCGTGGCGGAGGACGAGACCCGCACCGCGAGCTTCTCCGACGCGCTGACGGCACGCATCTACGGCCTACACCGGCTCAAGGTCGCGACCAGCGACGTGGAGCGGGCATCGGAGGTCGCGGCGTTCCTGCGCGTCGTCACCAACACCGACGCTGAGATCGAGCTGTACCCGGAGCGGCCGAACCGGGCGCTGCGCGTCGTCGCGTACGGCATGGACACGCTCGACAGCGGCCCACCGAGGCTGCACGGCCGCATGCGACTGTCGGACCTGTCGCCGCACGTCAAGCTCGTCACGACCCACGGCGACGAGGCGTGGCAGACGGCGATGGAGATGCGCAGCCTGCACGACGGTGTCCCGATCGCCCGCGAGGGGTCCCAGGTCGGCTACCCGGGCCAGTTCCCGTGGGACGGACCGAGCGGGGGCAGCTTCATCGGGATCGGGCTCAGCGAAGTCATGTTCGCGGAGCTGCCGCAGCGCCTCATGCTTGTGCCGCTGCCGTTCGAGGACGCCGCCCCGACCGACGGTATGGCCGGCCTCATCGACGCAGGGGCCCGGGACGTCGGCGGCCAGCGCATCTCGGTGCACGGGACGCTGCGGCTGCGCGAGATCCTGACGATGGGCTGGGACCGCTCGAAGGGCGACAAGCACGCCTGGCGGCGCGTCGACGCCAAGTGCCTCACGGTCGTGTCCAACGACCGCTTCGAGCACTTCTGGCTGCGTCAAATCAGCGACCGCGGCGCCGACCTCGACGACGACGAGAGCACCCTCAACGTGATCGTGACCGGCAACGCCCGGGTCACGATGGACACGTGGATCTACGGGACGACCTACCCACGTTCGGAGGATCCGAAGCACGCCGACGACCTGAGCGGCGACTGGAAGCCGAAGGCCCGCATGCAGTACGAGAACTTCAACGGGATCCTCAAGGTCAACGCCGACGACGGCAGCGGTCCCGCCGGCATCGACGACGACGACTCGTCGGGCGGCTGGTACGTCAAGTCGGTCGGCGCGTTCCTCGGGCTCCTCGACGTGTCGCTGGGCAGCAACCGCTGGTCGACCCTCGATCTCGACGCGTCGTCGCTCGGCGACCCCTGCGGGGACTGACATGCGCAAGCTCCTCCTGCACCACACCTACACGGGCGGCCGAGCCGTGGACGTGTCCGGCAACCGCAACCACGGGCACGTCCACGACGCCCCACAGGCCGGACCCAGCAGCCTCCGCTTCCAGCAGCCGTCGAGCCGCGTCACCGCGTACCCGGCCCCGGGGACGTTCGACCGGATCGACTCGCTCGAGGTCACGGTGCGGTTCCGGCTCGGCACCGTCGCGCAGCGCCGAACCGCGGCGCGGGCGTCGTCGCTGCCCGTGTTCGTCGACCTGGACCGGCCGTGGACCACGTCGGGGCGGCACAACCTCGTCGAAGGACACCTGTCGTTCGCCCTGTACATCGAGTCGGTACAACTGCCGCCCATCCCCGCGATGGCGCTGTTCGGTACCTGGACGCTGCGGATGCGCGCGACGATCCTGGACGCGACCGGCAGCTGGACCGGTCCGGCCGGCGAGGTCCGGGTGAGCGGCTACGGGTGGCACACCGCCACGCTGGTCTACGAGGCCCCGGCCGCCCGGCTCGTGCTCGCGTTCGACGGGGACGTGATCGGGACCACGGTCGGCGTGCAAGGACCGGTCCGCCCTGTCGGGCCCAACGGGGTCGCGATCGGGCACTGGCCCGAGCCCGACTCCCGGTACACGCTCAAGGGCGACATCGACGACCTGCGAGTCTGGGCGACGTGGCCCGAGGTCGAGGATCTGGTCGACCCGTGCTGCGCCGACCGAGACGGCGTCGGCGAGCTCCTGCACGACTCGCTCGCGGACGACGAGGGGCGCGACGTGCGCACCGGCCCGGACCCGACCGAGGCGATCCGCGAGATCGTCGCGATCAACGCGGCGATCCGGGCGCGGCTCGTGGGAACCTCCGAGGAGCTGGCGGAGCGCGCCCGCGACGCCGAGCTCGCGTTCGGCCGTGCGCTGCGCGACCACGACCTGCCTGCCATGGTCGCCGCCGTGCAGTCCGGGGCGCGTCTGCTGGTCGATGCCGGCGTCCCCGAGGACTGGCTGGCGTCACAGGGCGAGCAGGCGCTGAACGTCCTGATGCGCTTCCCGGTGGGACGGCGCGTGCTCGGGCCGGTCGTGAGCGCCGCCCGGCGTGTCCGCCGGACCCGGCGCGGCCGCCGTGACGCCGCCAACGAGGCGGCCGTGCTC
>JALYHG010000118.1 GCA_030776725.1 Actinomycetota bacterium | reverse complement strand
CCGTCGGTGGTCTCGACCAGTGCGGTCATCCGGAGGAACTGCGGGGAGCCCTCCTCGGCCACCACCACGTGGTACAG
Source organism: Actinomycetota bacterium (assembly GCA_030776725.1). NCBI lineage: Bacteria > Bacillati > Actinomycetota > Actinomycetota bacterium. The sequence continues at coordinate 3,644 of JALYHG010000118.1, read as the reverse complement.
CGCCGTGCGCACGGGGCGGTCGGGGCCGGTCAGGTCTCGCGTGACCGACGTCAGGAGCGCCGGGTCGGCGCCGTCGAGGAGCCCGTCGGCCGCGACCTCGGCCAGCAGGCCCCCGCCGCCGGCTTGCAGGTCGGTGAGGTGGCGGTCGAGCCAGTCGGTGGCCCGCTGCACCATCGCGGCCGCTGTGGCCTCGTCCGCGGGCGGCCTGGGACGGTCGTGGAAGACGATCGGCCCGTTGAACGTGCTCTGCACGAGCACGGTGGCTTCTCCCCGCACCGGCGGGGGGGCAACAGCCGCGTCAGTGGCCTCGGTGGCGTCGGCGGTCGGGGTCGGGCGGGCGTCGGTGCCGCTGTCACCGTCGCAGGCGCTCAGCAACGCACCGCCGACCAGCAGGCACGCCACGGCACGGCGGATCACGTTCGAGCCACGGGTCCGTCCACCACGGTCGGGGCAGTCGGTGCGCGCGGACGCTAGCAGCCGTCACCGCCCGGGCGGCGAGCGCGCAAGTCGCAGCCCGTTACCGGACCGCCCCGTCGGCGCGGGCGGACTCCACCAGCAGGCGTCGTTCCGCCGCGGCGATGGTCCGGCGGACGTCCACCGCCGCGTCGGCGTTGACCGAGATCGACGTGATCCCGAACCGGACCAGCTGCTCGGCGAACTCGGGGCGGTCGGAGGGAGCCTGACCACACAGCGACGATGTCAAGCCCGACTCGCGGCATGCCACGATGATGCGCTGCACGGCGTCGAGGACGGCCGCGTCCATCTCATCGAACAGCTCCGAGAGCACCGGGTTGTCACGGTCGACGCCCAACATCAGCTGCGTGAGGTCGTTCGATCCGATCGAGACGCCGTCGATGCCCAGCTCGGCGTACTCGGGGATCCGGTACACCACCGACGGGACCTCCGCCATGACCCACCGCTTCAAGCCGCGGTCGTCACCGAGCGGACTCTCGTCGATCGCCTCCAGGCACTCCTCCAGCTCCCAACGGGTGCGGACGAACGAGATCATCAGGTGCAGGTTGTCGGTCTCCTCCCGGACGCGCGCCAGGACCTCCAGCTCGAAGGAGAACATCTCGGGGTCGCGGACGTAGCGGAAGCAGCCGCGGTAGCCCAGCATCGGGTTCTCCTCTTGGGGCTCGTACTCCTCACCACCTTTGAGGCCCCGGAACTCGTTCGTCTTGAAGTCGGTGGCGCGGTAGATGACGGGGCGCGGGTGGAACGGCCGGGTGATCTGCAGGATCTTCTCGGCCATCGCGGCGGCAGCCTCGTCGCGGCGGCCCTGCGCCAGGACGTAGCGCGGGTGCTCACCCTGCAGCGCCTCGGTGATCAGGAACTCGGCACGCAGCAGCCCGACGCCGTCCACCGGGAGCTCGGCCGCCTCCTCGGCGCGGCGCGGGATCGCCAGGTTGACGTACAGCTGCGTCGCCAGGGGGATCGCCGCCTCCGGGGGTCGCTCACGGTCGCGGGGGGCGGCCTCAGGCCCGCCAGACCGCGGCTCCTGCAGCTGGTCGGTGACGTCCCCGGCGTACACCACGCCCGCCTCACCGTCGACGGTGACCGTGGCGCCGTCGGAGAGCTTGCTGGTCGCGTCGCCGGTCCCAACGATGCAGGGCACCTGCATCTCTCGGCCCACGATCGCCGCGTGGCTGGTCATCCCGCCGGAGTCGGTCACGAACGCCGCCGCCCGGCTCATGATCGGCACCCAGTCGGGCGCGGTCATGTCGGTGACGAGGATGTCGCCGTCCTCGAAGCGGTCGCCCTGGTCCCGGGACTGCAGGATCCGCACCGGGCCCGCTGCGGTCCCGGCGGACGCGCCCAGCCCTTCGACCAGGACCTCGGCGGCGGCGAGACGTTCCCCGTCGCCGGTTTCGTCGTCCTCGGGCTCGTCTTCGTCCAGGGTGGTGATCGGGCGTGTCTGCACCAGGAAGAACTGACCGTCTTCCGCCGCCCACTCGATGTCCTGGGGGGCGCCGTAGTGCTCCTCGACCCGCAGTGCCAGCTCCGCGAGCTCCAGCAGCTGATCGTCGTCCAGGACCCGGCGCGACGCCTCGTCGTCGTCGAGCTCGACCTCGCGGTTGCCCCCGCCGTCGCCCCGCACGATCTTCTTGTCCTTGTGGCCGATCCGGACGTCAGCGACCTCGACGCCGTCATCGCCGCGGTGCAGCACGTACGTGTCGGGTTCGACCTCGCCGGCCACCACCGCGTCCCCGAGCCCGAACGCGGCCTCGACGATCATCTCATCGCGGTCCCCGCTCGGATCGACCGTGAACACCACGCCAGCCCGGTCCGCATCGACCATGCGCTGGATCACGACCGCGATGGCGGGCTCCTCGTCGATGCCGCGCCTGGCGCGGTAGGTGAGCACCCGCTCGGTGAAGATCGACGCCCAGCAGTCCACGAGCCGCTCCAGCAGCGTGTCCTCACCGATGACGTTCGTGAACGTCTCGTTCATCCCCGCGAAGGACGCCTCCTCGGTGTCCTCGGTGGTGGCCGACGACCGCACCGCCACCAGCTCGGTGCCGTCGCCGCTGAGGTCGCGGTAGGCGGCCAGCACCGCCTCGCGCAGTTCGTCGGGGATGCCGGCGTCGCGTACCACCTCACGCGCCCGCTCGGCGACCCGCTGAACGTGGTCGGGGTCGTCCGCGTCCGCCTCGACCGTCAGCTGGCGGAGCTCGTCGCGCGCCCCGGCCTGCTCCATCGCGGCCCGGTACGCCGCCGCGGTGACCACGAACCCCGGCGGGACGGGCAGACCTGCGGTGACCAGCTCCCCGAGGTTGGCGCCCTTCCCGCCCGCCAGGCCGGTGTCGTCCTTGGACAGCGCGGAGAACTCGGCCACTAACTCGCTCATCGACCCTCCCGGCGCCGTTGAGTGGTGCGGCAGGTCGAGCCTACGAGGATGCGTGGTGTGCTCCTCGCCCCGTTCGGCCAGTGAGACGCTCCGCGCTTCCGAGCCGCCGGTCGCTGGCAGACCGCGATCGCTGGCCGCAGACAGCTGCGTCTACCATCGCCGCGCGGCCGGACGGGGGACCACGTGCAGCTGGACGAGCGGACCGCCACCAGCATCGCGGCGTACGACCAGCACGCCCGTGCCTACCAGGAGGCGCTGCGCCGCCGGCGCCCCCTGCAGGACGTGCGTCGGTTCGCGGGGCTGGCCGCACCCGGGGCGCTGGTCCTCGACGTGGGATGCGGACCCGCCAGCGATCTGCGCAACCTCACCGACATGGGTGTGGCCCCCGTGGGCGTGGACCTGTCGCTGGGCGCGCTGCGTGAGGCGCGGCTCCTGCTGCCCAAGCACCCGCTCGTGTGCGCTCCCTACGACCGGCTGCCGTTCGGTCCGCGCACCTTCCAGGGCCTGTGGCTGTCGGGGGCGTTGGTGCATCTTCCGCGCTCGGCGTGGCGTGACACCTTCGCCCGGTTGCTGTACCACCTCGACACCGGACCGGTGTACTTCTCGTGCCCACGGGGTAGCGCAGACCTCGTCGCGGTCGACGACCACATCCTGGGGCGGGTCTACCGCTCGGAGGCGACCGAGGAAGAGGTCGAGGTCCTGCTGGCGTCACACGGGCTGCGCGACGTGCAGGTCGAGCTCCGTCCCGACCCGCTCGTGGACCGCGACCGCGCCTGGGTGGCCGGCTTCGGCCGGA
>JALYHG010000117.1 GCA_030776725.1 Actinomycetota bacterium | reverse complement strand
CCCCGACCCGCGACTGCGCGAGCTCCACGAGCGGGTCCGCGAGGCACAAGCCGCGGGTGTGGCCGCAGCCACCGCAGGGGCCGAGGTCGGGGCGGTCGACCGCGCGTGCCGGGGTCCGCTCACCGCCGCCGGGTACGGGGAGCAGTTCGTGCACCCAACCGGCCACGGGGTCGGGTTGGAGATCCACGAATGGCCGACCGTGGCCGCCGACGGCCGCGTGGTCCTGCAGGCCGGGATGACCGTGACGGTGGAGCCCGGCGTCTACCTCGCCGGGACCGGCGGTGTTCGGATCGAGGACACCGTCGTGATCAGCGCCGAGGGCCCACCGGAGGTGCTGACCCGCACGCCCCGCGACCTCCTGGTGCTGTAGCGCCCCGTCCGACGTGCCGACCGGCACCGGGAACGCCCACGGGAGCCGGTGCTAGCCTCGGCCAGGATCCCCCTCCAGACCTCGAACGACGACGTCTCGACACGACGCCCGCACGCCTCCGCAGGAGCCGCCATGGTCTCCACGAACAACCTGAAGAACGGCATGACGCTGGTCATCGACGACAAGCTGGTGCAGGTCGTGGATTTCCAGCACGTCAAGCCGGGGAAGGGCGGGGCGTTCGTGCGGACGAAACTGAAGAACGTCGAGACCGGCCGGGTGCTCGACAAGACGTTCCGTGCCGGCGAGGACGTCGAGCAGGCGATCATCCAGAAGCGCGAGTTGCAGTTCCTGTACCGCGACGGCGACCTGTTCATGTTTATGGACACCACCACCTACGAACAGCAGGCCGTCCCCCTCGACGCCATCGGCGACGCCGCCAACTGGTTCACCGAGGGCGACACCATCGCCGTCCTCGACTACGAGGGCCGCATCGTCGGTGTGGAACTGCCCGCATCGGTCGAACTCGAAGTCACCGACACCGAACCTGGCGTCGCCGGGAACACGGTGCAGAACGCCACCAAAGCCGCCACGCTCGAGACCGGGGTCGAGGTCCAGGTTCCGCTGTTCATCGACGTGGGTGAGCGCGTCAAGGTCGACACCCGCACCGGCGAGTACCTGTCACGGTCCTGACGTGGCGCGTGACCGCCGCCCGACCCTCTCCCGGCACGAGGCCCGCCGCCGCGCCGTCGAGGTGCTCTACGAAGCCGACGTGCTGCGGCGCGACATCCCCGAGACGCTCCAGCGCGCCGCGCGTGACCCGCACGCCGGGCCACTGGACGTCTTCGCCCGCGAGCTGGTCACCGGCGTCGCCGAGCACCTCCCCGATATCGACGCGGTGATCGGCCGCCACGCGCGCGGCTGGACGGTGGCGCGCATGCCGGTCGTCGACCGCAACATCCTGCGTCTCGGTGTCCACGAGCTGCTCGACCGCGACGACACCCCGCCGGCGGTCGTGATCGACGAGGCGGTGGAGCTGGCCAAGTCCCTGTCGACCGACGACTCGCCGCGGTACATAAACGGCGTCCTGTCGGCCGTGCTGCGAGAGGTCGGTGGCGCCGACGGGGGGTGACGAGACCGTGCTCTTGTGCTCCGTCGCGGTGTCGTTCGGCGCCGCGGGCCCGGTCCTGGGCGGACGTGGGTCCGTGTCTCCGCTCGAACGCGGTGCGAGACGGGCGCTACACAGGAGTGGACGACATCCAGGAGGAGCGATATGGCAGAGCTCGTGACCGTCAGCCAGGTGAGGGACGTCATCGGGGGGAACGACATGCGCACCGACAGTGGGCTGCCCGACTCCCTCGACGAGCGCGTGCGCGATCTGTTGGACGGGGCGATCGATCGCGCGCAGGAGAACGGGCGCGCCACGGTCCGGCCGGAGGATCTTGCCGGACCACAGGTCGACGAGCCTGCCAGCCTGACCGTCGCCAGCCGGGTCAAAGACCACGTCAAGAACGCCGACCTGCGCAGTGACGGCAACTTGCCCGACGCCGTCAACGCCCACGTGCAGGCCATATTGGAGGAAGCGATCGAGCGGGCCAGAGCCAACGGCCGCTCCACCGTCCGCCCCTACGACCTGCCGGTGCTGCGCTAGCCGGCGCGCGTGAAGCTCGCCGCGGCCGAGCTCCGCCGTGTCCGGATGCCCCTCGTGGCGCCGTTCCGGACATCGTTCGGGACCCAGACCGAGCGGGACGTGCTACTGGTCCGGGCGTTCGGCGACGACGGCGAAGAGGGGTGGGGTGAGTGCATCGCCCCGTCGGCTCCGGTCTACTCCAGCGAGTACGTCGACGGCGCCATGGACGTGATCAGTCGGTTCCTGCTCCCCCCGCTGTTCGACCTTCCCGAGCTGACCGCTTCCCAGGTGGCCCCAGCTGTCGGCGCCACCGTCGGTCACCAGATGGCGAAAGCCACGCTCGAGATGGCCGTGCTCGACGCCGAACTCCGCGCCGCCGGCAGATCGTTCGCCGACGCACTCGGGGCCGTCCGCGACGCCGTCGAGTGCGGTGTGGCCGTCGGGATCATGCCGTCGATGCCCGCACTCCTCGACACGGTCGACGACTACCTGGCACGCGGATACCGGCGCATCAAGCTGAAGATCACACCCGGGTGGGACGTCGACCCGGTCGCTGCGGTCCGCGAGCGCTTCGGCGACGATGTGCCGTTGCAGGTCGACGCCAACAGCGCCTACAGCCTCGCCGACA
>JALYHG010000116.1 GCA_030776725.1 Actinomycetota bacterium | reverse complement strand
GATGTGACCGCGGTCGCGACCTGGACCGAGTTCTTCGGGGCGTACGCCGGCGTGGAGGCCAAGCCCCCCTTCGACGCGCGGGTGGGCATGCGCGAGAACCCGATCGTCTCCACCTGCGTGCTGGTGGACATGGCGGTGCGTGACGCCGGCATCCGCTTCGACCGGGAGCTGGCGTGGATCTACTGTGAGGACTGGGACTTCTGGTCGCGGATCGTGGCGGCCGGCGGGAGGTTCGGACTCGTGCCGGAGCCGTTGGCCCGCCACCGGGTGCACCCGACGTCGGGCGGTCACCAGCGCACTCCGCTGGCGCTGGCGCTCGGCAGAGCCCGGGCGACGTCGCACCTGCGGTGCATCGAACCCGGCGGCCCGCTCACTCGGTGAAGCGCTGCCACTTCTCCGTGGCGATCGCGTCCCAGCGGGCGATCCAGGCGCGTGCGGCGGCGACGGCCTCGTCGCGGCGGTCCAACAGGTGTCGGGCGCCTCGCGCGATCGCGCGGGGATCGTCGGCCTCGGCGACCGTGGTCAGCTCCCACAGGTCGGCGTCGTCGCGGAAGACGCTGCTGGTGCGCGACATCAGGCAGGGCACGCCGGCCAGGTAGCTCTCGACCGGTGACAGCGGGTAGCACTCGGACAGCGTGACGTACAGGTTCACATCCACGCTGCCTTGCAAGCGCACGAAGTCGTCCCAGGGCAGCACGCCGTGCTCGACCACGTCGAGGCGGCCCAGGTACGCCACGTCGGGACGGCGGAGCACGTGCGCGCGGGCCGGCTCCAGCAGCGCAACGGCACCGAGCTGGGTCACGACGTTCTTCCGCCAGAACGGCTCGGCGAACACCCCGACGTGGGTGCGACCGGCCCCCAGATCCCGCGGCTCGAACGCCTCGACGTGGGGCGCGCGGTTGGGCACCCATGCCGCCGGGTAGCCCAGCGCCTCGAAGACCTCCGCCATGCCGTCCTTGACGAAACCGATGCGGTCGACGACGCCGTCGGCTGCCAGCGCCGCGACCTCGTCGACGACCGCGGCCTCGTGCGCCTCGCCGCCGTGCTGGGCCATCGACGAGTGCAGCACCACGCGGGTGCCGACTCCACGGTGCGTGAGCCGCCGAAGCAGGATCGCGGACCCGGGCGGGTAGCCGTGGATGACGACGACCCGCACCCCGGCTGTCGCGATCCGGTCCGCCAGCGCATCCGCCGACGCGGCCGCGTCGGCGACCTCGACGACGGGTTCGCCGTGCGCGATCGCGGCGGTCCGGATCCCACGCCACTGCGGATGGCAGACCACCAGGACACCGGCGGCCAGCGCCGACCAGTCGCTGAACAGCGCCCGGGGCGGCGGCGGAGGGCTCCCCAGCAGGCGACGTAGCCGCCACGCTGCGCGCATCAGCGCAGCAGCGTGGTCAGCGCGGCGACGGTCCGCTGCGACGCGCTGCCGTCGCCGTAGGGGCTGGGCTCGTCGGCGAGCCGCCCGTGCAGCGCCGCCACGTCCTGCAACCACCCGCGTGCGATCCGCCCCAGGGCCGGGCCGGGCTGGACCAGCTCCGCGAACGTCCCCAGCACCTCCGGTCGTTCGGTGGAGTTGCGGACGACCAGGACGGGGCGCTTGAGGACGCTGGCCTCCTCCTGGATCCCGCCCGAGTCGGACACGAGCATGGCGCATTCGGCGGCCAGCGCCAGGAAACGTCCGTAGCTCAGCGGGGGGGTGGTGATCAGCCGGGCCAGCGCCCCGCCGAGTCCGAAGGCCCGGGCCCGCTGCTGGGTCCGGGGATGCACCGGGAGCAGCACCGGGACGGGCAGCGATCGCAGCTCGTCGAGGATCGCCTGCAAGCGTGCACGGTCGTCGACGTTCTCCGGCCGGTGCAGGGTGGCCAGCACGAACGCCGCGGGAGACAGCCCGAAGTTGTCCAGCTCCGCCTTGCGCTCCCGGGGGCTGGGCAGGATCCGCTCGACCGCCTCCACGACCGTGTTCCCGGTGACGACGATGCGGCTGGCCGCGACGGCCTCATCGAGGAGGTTGCGCCGGTTGACCTCGGTCGG
>JALYHG010000115.1 GCA_030776725.1 Actinomycetota bacterium | reverse complement strand
GTGGTGCCGATCAGCGCGACCACGTCGACCGCGAGCAGGACTGCTGCCAGCGCCGCCCACGGGGCGATCGCCTCGCGTTCGCGGTGCCGCGCCGGGCCGGCCTGGGATGGGATCGCTTGCTCGGTCGGCGGCCGCGTGGCCTGCGGCGTTTCGACCGTGATCGCCGGCACCGGGTCGGTGGTGGGATGCGGTGGAGGGGATAGGGGCTCCGGCGCGGGCTCGGACAGCTCGGGGGTCTCGGTGACCGCGGCGGGCGACGGCTCAACGGCGGCTGCGGTCTGCGGTGGCGGCCCGGGGCCGGGCGGTGATGGGGCCACCTGCCCGGCGGGCTCCGACCGCGTCGTTCGCACCCCGACGGCCGCGGCGGCATCCAGCCGCCCGTACCCGGTGCGGGAGTCAGGTCCGGGCGTGCCGAGGTCGACCGCTGTGGCGCGGACCCGTTCGACCGCCTGTGCGCTGCTGGATCCGGAGGCGCGGAGCAGCGCCACGGTCGCGGCCACGTGAGGCGCCGCGTACGACGTGCCGCTGGACTGGCCGATGCTGTGGCGGGCGCCGGCACCGCACGGGTCGCACCAGGTACTGCGGATCTCGACACCTGGTGCCATGACCGCGTCGCGGCGGCCGAAATCGGAGAAGTTCGCCGGCTGGTCGCGCTGATCGGTCGCTCCGACCAGCAGGACGGGGACGTCTGCGGCGAAGTCGGTGAACGCGTCGCTGTCGTTCCCCGCGGCGGCCACGACCGCGACGCCACGCTGCCAGGCGTAGCGCACCGCCGCGTCAGGTGCCTGCTGCGCGTGCACGATCGACACGCCGCTGTCGCGGTGGACCTCCAGCGACAGGTTGATCACGTGGGCGCCGTTATCGACCGCCCACCGGATCGCCGCGTCGACGTGGTCGCTGGTGCCTGCCGCCTCGCGGTCGAGCACCCGGATGGGCATCAGCCGGGCCTGGGGCGCGACCGACGCCACCCCGATCCCGTTGGACGTCCGTGCCGCGATGATCCCGGCCACCATGGTGCCGTGGCCGTGCTCGTCGGTGGGGTCCTCGTCGCCGTCGACGAAGTCGTAGCCGAGGATGCGCCCGTCGGGCCGGCCGGCGAAGGCGTCGACCAGGTCGGGGTGGGTGAGGTCCACGCCGCTGTCGATCACCGCTACGACGACCCCCGCACCCCGCGAGAGTGTCCACCCCTCGGGGGCACCGATCTGCGTCAGCCCCCACTGTGCCGGGAAGTGCGGATCGTTGGGTGCAGCCTGGGCGGCGGCAAGCGACAGCGATGCCACGACCGCGATGACGGTGACGAGGATCGCGCGGCGCGAGCTCACGACGGTGCCGGTTCCCAAGACGGATGCGGGCGAGCCGCGATCGTAGGGGCGTCGCCACCGTCACGCTCCGGGAAGCTGCAGGGGACGCAGCTCCCGACAGCCCACTGCGCCCGTCGGCCACGCCGCGCTCGGCGCCGACGGCGGCGGCGCGCCGTCAGGTGTCGTTGCGGCGTGCCGAGGCCTCGACCGGAGCCGACGGGTCACGGGCGGGCTGCATCGCGGCCAGCGCCCGGTGGAAGTTGTCGACGGACGTGACCGGGTTCCGAGCGACACGCCCCGACCACCACGACCAAGCCAGAACGCATACCGCAGTCACCATGATGGGGATCAGAACGAAGCTCACCGGATATCCACGCTGCCGCGGTCGTGGGATGTCTACAACCGACGGTACTGCCAGCGTCTGAGCCCAACAACCGCTGTCCCGGCCAGGGCGTCAGCGTCCATCCGGACAGGGCCCCGCGGTCACGCCCCGACCTCGGCCCGAGCGTCACCAGGGACCGCCGCGTCAGGCGGCCAGCGCTCCTCGGGCCGGTCGGGAGCGACCGCGGCCAGGAGCACGAACGGCATCGCGGCCACCGGGCCGGCCGTGACGTCCCCGGCGAGCCACCACGGGACGGCCGTGAGCAGCAGCGCGGCGGTCACCGCCGACAGCCGAGTCGGCGACAGGGGCCGGCGGACCGCGAACGCCGCCGTCGCGACGGCGGCCACCGCAACCACCGCCACGACGTTGACGGTGGACAGGTCTGGCAACCCCGGCAGTTCCTGACCGACCAGCACCAATCCCACCGCCGCCGTGGTGAACGCCGCCAACGCCCCGCCGGTGAACCAGCCGGCGGTCCGCGCAGACAGGCGCCGGACCCACGGCGGGGTCGCGACCAGCGACCAGGGCGCCGCGACCACCGCCGCACCGAGCAGCACCCCGCTGGCGGCGGCCAGGCGCCCCGGGCGGTGGCGTCCCCCCCACATCTCCACCAGGGCCCACCACGACCACACCAGCGCCGCTGCCGCGACGAGGGCGGTCGGATCGCTGCGGTAGCCGAGGATCAGCGGTGGGGCCCACGCCACGGCCGCGGCCGTGCAGCGTGCCGTGCCCACGTACCCCCACCGGCGCCCCAGCCGCTCGGCACCGAGCACGATCGCGGCGACGGCAAGGAGCGCCAGTGGATCGGCCGTGTGCAGCGCGACGGATACGTGGACGACGACCGCCCCGACGATCAGCGCGGTGGCGGCGCTCGGGCCGGTCCGTGGTTCCCAGCGCAGCGGCTCGGTGACGGCGGTCAGCGCCAGCAGCCCCGCCAGCGACAGTGCCCCGACCGTTGCCAGCACCGGCCACGCCGGACCACCGAGCTGGGTGGTGCCCAGAGCCCCGACGGCGACGACGAGGAGCGCGGCGGCCGCCAGCCACCCGCGGCGACCGACGGGACGCAGGACGGCCAGGACGATCACGAGGCCGAACGTCCACGCCTCGCGCGCTTCGAACGCAGGCGCGAGCTGGCCGAGCTGGTCCACGTCACTCGTCCCGGCCGACGACGGCTGCGGCGGTGCCCAGTAGGGCGAGCGACCCGGCGAGCGCTGCGCCGATGCGGACATCGCGACGGCGCACGCGGACCCCGTGCTTGACGGGGAGCCACTCGGCGTGCGCCTCACTCAGCTCGCCGAGCGCTTCACGGTTGGTGTGCCTCGGCCGCCAGCCGGTCGCCACCAGCCGTTCCACGCTGAGAACGATCGGGTGCATCACGTAGTGCACCGCTCCGGGAGGGCCACCGACCAGGTCGAGCTTCCACAGCTGCTCCGCCAGGGCGAAAGCCTGACCCTCCGGGATCGACAGGGGCTTCAAGCCGGTGATCGCCAGGAACTCGTCGTAGGACAGCCACCCCTCGCACGCCACGTTGTACGGCCCCGACAGGTCGTGGCGCATGGCATGGGTGATCGCGGCGATCACGTCGTCGACGTGGCCGAACTGCCACGGCGGTCGGTAGCCGCGGACGTTGAACACCCGCCGCAGACCCAAGGTGGTGCCTTCGACGAGCTGGCGGACGAACCAGTTATCGACCTCGCGGCCCGCCACGATCCAGGGCCTCAACACGACCACCTCGATATCGCGGTGGTCGTCGCGCCAGCCTTCCAGCCACCGTTCGACCGCGAGCTTGTCCTCGGCGTAGGCGAAGTCGGGGTTGGCCCGCAGAGGGCTGTCTTCGGTGAGGGGGACGTCGTTGTCGGGGTGCGCGCCGTAGGCCACGGCCGACGACAGGTACACCACCTTGGCGACGCCTGCGTGTCGTGCGGCCTCGAACACGTTCTGCGTCCCATCGACGTTGATGGAGCGCATCACCGCACGATCACCGACCTCATCCATCAAGAACGCCGCGTGAACGACCACGTCGCACCCAGCGAAGCGCGTGGCGAGGTCGGCGTCTCGGACGTCGGCCCGCTGGAGGTCGACCGTGTCCCCGACCGGCAGATCGGCTGGGAGGGTGACGTCGAGGCCGACGACACGCTCGACGTCAGCGTCGGTCGACAGCTGTGCCAGCAGCCGCTGCCCCAGCAGGCCACCGACGCCGGTGATGGCGACGCTGGTGCCCATCTCTGCGTAGCCTTCGGCGGGATCTGGCCGGCCAGCGTAGTCGGTCACTGTCCCGGTCGTCCTTCGAGGCGTCCGGAGCCGCGTCCACGGCGGTCTTCGGAGATCGGAGACGGTCGGTGGCGTCTCCGACTCTCCGCGGGGACATCCGACGCCGGCCGCGGTCGCACTGCCGCTGCGACCCTGCGAGACTCACACCATGGCACCCGACGACAGCGACGACGCGGCGGGCGACGACCAGCCGCAGCTGCCCGGCGACCTCGCCGGGCTCTTCGAGCAGCTGGGTGGCCCGCAGCTGTTCGCTCAGCTGCGCCGGGCCATCGCCGCCACCGGCGGTGCTCCCGTGAACTGGGACCTGGCCCGCCAGGGCGCACTGCAGCTGGCCGCCAGCGGCGACCGTTCTCCCACCCCCGACGAGGTCGCACGCGCCGCCGAGGCGCTCCGCCTGGCCGAGCACTGGCTCGACGACGGTTCCCTGCCGGCCCCGCCCGATGCGGGGCGCCTTGCCGTCGTCAGCCGCCAGACGTGGGTCAACGCGGCGGTCGACGGCTTGCGGCCGTTGATGGAACCGGTCGCTCAGGCCCAGATCGCTGCGCTCGCCGACCTCGTCGAGGACCAGGCGCCGATGGAGGCGCTCGGCGTCGAGCTCGGCGGTCTGGATCTCGGGGCGGTGCTGGGCGACCTGCGTGGCGTGCTCGAGCCGATGGGGGCGGTGCTGATGGGCATGCAGGCCGGTCAGGTGATCGGTCAACTCGCGCGGCAGTTGCTGGGGCAGTTCGACCTGGCGATCCCCACGGCCGACACCGCCACGGCCTACCGCATCGCGGTGAACGCTTCAGAGGCGTTCACCGGCTACGACGTGGACGAGACCGAGGTCGGTGTGGTGCTGGCGCTGCACGAAGCCGCCCACCGCCGTCAGTTCCACGCCGTCCCGTGGCTGGCCGGTCACGTCCACCGCCTGGTTGCAACGTTCGCGGCGGGGACCGAGATCGACGCCGAGCGGCTGATGGACCTCTCGCGCGAGGTCATGGCTGGGGTGGATCCGGACGACCCGGAGGCGCTCCAGCAGGCGATGGAGCGGGCCAGCCACTTCCGGCTGGAACCGACCGCCGCGCAACGCCGGGTCCTGGAGCGTCTGCAGGGAGTGGTCTCGCTGTTGCAGGCGTGGACCCGCGCCGAGATCCGCGCCGCGGCGGGGCCGCGTCTTCCGAACCTGGGGCGCGTCGAGGAGGTGCTGCGACGCCGGCGGGCGACCGCTGGCGAGGGTGAGCGACTCCTCGAGCAGCTGCTGGGCCTCGACCTCCGCCCGCGCGAAGAGGCCGTCGGCGATCGCTTCGTCGCGGCCGTCGTCGACGCCCGCGGTCCCGAGGGGCTGCGCCGCGCGTTAGCGCACCCCGAGAACCTCCCCGACGCCGAGGAGCTGGCCGACCCGCCCCGCTGGCTGGCGCGCATGGCCGGCGGGGAGGAGGTCCCAGACGATCCCTCGGCGCTGTTCGGGCCGGGTGACGCCCCGCCCGAGCCGCCCGACCCGGACGAGCGCGGCGACCGCGGAGGCCCATCCGCCGACACGTGATGGAGATCCGCGGGTCGTTGTCGTGGTCCCCCCGCGCCGTCCGCCTCCGGACCCCCACTCGGCGACCGGCGAGGCCAGCCGCGCCTCACACCATCCCGCCTCGTCCGCAGGGACCGTCAACGACGGTGCGGTAAACCGGACATAAACGAGATATAGTCCCAACATCGACGTCAGGCTAGTCACATGCGAACGACGGGACACATGCGCACGGTGATCGCGTTGCTCGCGGTCGTGGCGACCACCGCGGTGATGCACCCGGGCGACGCCGTGGCCGGCACCCGCCCGCTGCGGGCGTTCACCGACGGCTCCTTCTGGAACACGCCACTGCCGACCAACGCGCCGGTGCACCCCCAATCGGCCGACATCATCGAGTTCCTCAAGCACGACAACAGCAACGCTGGCTGCTTCCTGCTCATGGGCGCGGACACCGACCGGTGGGGCGAACCGATCTTCTGGGCCGAGCCGGGCGACACCGAGTACGCCGTCGTGCGCACACGCTACTACCTGCCACCCGAGTTCGATCGGCTGCGCATCCCCAGCCACGCCCGTGCCGGCGACAACTCCGATCAACAGTTGGTCATCTACGACCTCGACCGCGGGATCGTCTCATGGCTGTGGAAGGCCACCTACGACGCGACCAACGACGTGTGGTCCGCCGGTGGCGGCAGCGTCGCCTACCTCGACTCCAACGGGCTGCACGCCAAGCTGCCAGGAGCCGACGAACCCCGCAACACCGGGAGCAACCGCGGGCTCAACGGCGCCATCACCGCGGTGCGCCACGACCAGGTCCAAGCCGGCGCCATCGACCACGTCGTCAAGATCGGCCTCAACTCCGTCCGCGACGAGCACCTGTTCCCCATGATCGGATCCGACGGCAAATCCACCCATCCCCACGCCCCACCCCAAGGCGCCCGCCTACGGATCAAGCCCTCCGTCGACCTGTCGACGTTCGACCTGCACCCCCAAGCACGCCCCATCGCCACAGCGCTGCAACGCTACGGGGTCATCGTCGGCGACTCGACCGGCGCGCCGATCGCCCTCAAACTCGAAGACACCGTCACAGCAGGTCGCGGCCAGCTGTGGCAACTGTCCAAACAAGCCCTGTGCTCCATCCCCATCGAAGCCTTCGAAGTCATCGACTACGGCTACGTCCCGCCGGCGGCGGCGCGTCGGCTAGATGACACGGAGTCCGATGCATGTGAGCGGTCCGCGACCGCGTCACTGTTGGCCACTGACGTGCAGAAAGGCTCCGACGGTCCGGACGCTGCCTGCCTGCCTCCAGCTGTGGTCAGCTGGCGGTGAGCGTGCCGAGTCGCCCGTCAGAGCCGGTCACCTTCGACCCGTATCCGACCGACAGGCGCCCACCTGACCGCAACGCGATCGACACGCCATCGTCGCTGATCTCGACGATCTCGCCGGAGATGCCACCGGACGCGGTGATCCGGTCGCCGACCGAGGCAACGACCGTCGGGCCCGGCCGCCGGGGTGTCGTTGCCCGACGCGTCGCTGCCCCGCCTCGGCGAGCGGCGCGACCGCTGTCCGGTGTCGGGCGCGGGTCGGTCTTCGACGGTGGTCGCAGCTCGAACGCGAACGGGGACGTGGCCGCTTTCGACGCGACGACATCCACCGACGTCGTCCCGCGGGTGATAGCCACGTGGAAGACGCGTCGTTCCTCGTCCATGTCGTCGACGAGCCGGTGGGGGACGATCCCGTCGTTGGCGGCGTAGACGAACACGTGCGCGAACTCCATGCCTTTCGTGGAGTGGACCGTCGCCAGCCGTACCCCGTCCCGGTCGACTCGCGCGTCTAGCTGGTCGCCCAGCCAGTCGACGAACGTGGGCGCATCCGGATGCAGGTCGGCGACCTGCGTCAACGCGTCGAGCTCGTCCAGATGCGAATTCGACTGTCGGGCTGCGCTGACCGACCTGTCGAGCTCGTCGGCGGCGGCGTCCAGACCACCGACGTCACGGACGGCCGCCAACGCGGCGGCGGTCGACACGCGTGCGGCCACCCGCACGTCACGCAGCTGCTGGAAGAAGTCGACCAGCTGGGTGGCATCCCAGCCGCCGACGTCCTTGCTCAACTGCCGCAGAGCGCGTTCGGTCCACGTGCGTGACGCCAGGGTTCGAAGG